>NZ_JAUNXI010000010.1 GCF_030539875.1 Methanobrevibacter sp. | reverse complement strand
GGGATGAGAATAATGCGATTTACTAAAAATCACTTAAGTTCTTGAAAGTGCCTTTTACATTAATGTTATTAACTATTTGCTATCAATATATCTTCATGAAAGGAATTATTGGAGCAATTGGCGGGGATATAGTTGGCTCAACCAGGGAGTTTAATCCAATCAAGACAAAAGATTTTAAACTTTTCAAACATAACTCCACATTTACTGATGATACCGTAATGACACTGGCTGTTGCAAACTGGTTAATAAAGGATATGAATTCACAGGAATTATTGGTTAGGCAACTGCAGTATTGGGGCAACATATATCCCGATATAGGTTATGGCAGAAGCTTTAAAAACTGGTTAGGTGAAAGCAATCCCAAACCTTATGGAAGCTGGGCAAACGGATCTGCAATGAGGGTGTCTCCATGCTCATGGGCTGCAGATTCACTGGTGGAATCTCAAAAGCTGGCAAAAATCTCAGCTGTTGTAACCCATAATCATCCTGAAGGATTAAAAGGAGCGCTTGCAACATCCGATGCAATTTACCTTGCAAGAAATGGTGCAGGTAAAGATAAAATTAAAAATCATGTTGAGGCTAATTACAGTTATGATTTAAGCAGGAGTGTTGATGAAATACGGCCGGATTATTCTTTTGATGTTTCATGTGCAGGCAGTGTTCCTGAAGCGATTATCTGTTTTTTAGAGGGTGATTCTTTTGAAGACACTATTAGGAATGCAGTTTCCCTTGGAGGAGATGCCGATACGCAGGCAGCAATAGCCGGAAGCATTGCATCAGCATATTGGGATGTTTCTAAAGAAATTGCATATAATTCCATCAACCGCTTAAATTTTGACTTGTTGAATGTTTTCATTGATTTTGAAGAAAAATTTATGTGATTTTATTTTTTATTTTTCTTTTGTAACTTGTTCAGCTGGTTCATAAACCTCTCGTCATAGTTTCTTGCAATAACTTCGTATTTATTCCATATTCCTATTGCCGTTTCGGGAATTACATTTCTTTTATCTTCACTAAACTTTGTATAGGTGTGCATCATTTCCTTGGAATCGGAAATTAGGACTTTAACAAATGGCACGTCCGCTTTTTGAATGTTCACGTCTGAATCTTCAAATAACTTAAGGATATTAACCTCTTCTTCGTTAATGTAGCATGTGGGTGAGGCTAAAATATTTACTTTTAAACCTCGTCTTTTTTTAAATGCTTTGAGTAATGCCTCTCCTTCCCCTTCAAATAAAAATCCTATTCTCATATTTACGGATGATTTTGCAAGTGCAATAATCTCAACCTCCTGATTTATGATTTTTTCGACTCCGTATATTCTCCAGATCGGCGCTTGAACTTGGCTCATTCCGTTTTCATAGATGTATGTCAGCCTTGTTATTGCGTCGTCTAACTGTGAGTTTATTCTATTTTTTTCACGGCCCAATACTTCAACGGGGGATCTTACAGAGTATGTTAGAGGTCTTCCATCTTCAACGTCAATATAGTTCTTAGTTATTAGTCCTTTAAGAACATCATATATTTTGCTTCTTGGAATCCCCGCTTTTTGAGCTATTTCACTTGCCGTTGAGGAGATTAGTGAAGTAAGTGTTACATATGCCTGAGCTTCATACATTGTAAGTCCTATTCTTTTAAGTGTAGCTATACTTTCCTTCATGTATATTGGTTTGTTTTATATCATATATTAATACTTACTTTTACCCCTTGAAAAGTGACAAAATATTTATATTCTAAAATTGATTAACATATATTCAACAATCTTAAAAGAGGTAATTATTATGGCAGATGGATTAGATATGTTTTGTTATCAATGTTCCCAAACCGCAAAAGGTACAGGATGTACTGTAAGTGGGGTTTGTGGTAAAAACGCGACTGTAGCAAGATTGCAGGATAATTTAATATTCACCCTGAAAGGTATCAGTGCTTATAACTATAATGCAAATGTTTTGGGTAAATTCGATCCTGAAATTGATGCATTTTTAACAAAAGGCCTATACACCACATTAACCAATGTCAACTTTGATGCAGGAGATTTGGTTGCTCTTGCTCTTGAAGCGGGCAAATTCAGTGTAGATGTAATGAGATTACTTAAGGACGCGCACATCGAAGCTTACGGTGAACCGCAACCTGTTGAAGTAAAAGTGGGTGCACAGGAAGGACCTGCAATTATTATAACAGGCCACGACTTGAAAGCGTTAGAAGAGCTATTAAAGCAGGTTGAAGGAACAGACATTAAAGTTTACACCCACTCCGAAATGCTGCCTGCTCACGGATATCCCGGACTTAATAAATATGAAAACTTGGCAGGTCAGTTAGGCGGGGCATGGCACGATCAAAGAACAATCTTTAAAAAATACAATGCTGCTATCGTCGGAACAAGCAACTGTGTATTGCCTGCACATGATGCATATAAGGAAAGGATGTTCACTATGGATGTGGCTAAACTTGAAGGTGTTAAAACTATTGAGGATTATGACTTTTCACAGGTAATCGAATGTGCAAAATCTCTTGGTTCCCTTGAAGCTGAAGAATTAACCACAATTACTACCGGCTGGAGTGCAGGAGCTATTGTGGAGCATGCAGATGCAATCAAAAAATTAGTACTGGAAGGTAAAATCAGAAGATTCTTTGTTGTAGGGGGATGTGACAAGGCATCTAAACACAATAACTACTACAGGGAATTTGTACAAAATTTACCGCAGGATACTGTTGTCTTGACATTGGCATGCGGAAAATACAAATTCAATGACTTGGATTTAGGCGACATTGAAGGAATCCCAAGATTGCTGGATGTAGGTCAGTGCAATGACACCATTGTTGCAGTTGACGTGGCGTTGGCTTTATGCGAATTGTTTGACATGGAATTAAATGACTTGCCGTTAACAATTGTCTTAAGCTGGATGGAACAGAAAGCAGCTGCAGTACTTTGGGCTTTGCTATATCTTGGAAAAACAGACATGTGGATTGGACCTGTACTTCCTGCATGGTGTAATGATGACATTTTAAATGTGTTGGTTGAAAACTATAATTTAACACCAACTTCAGGTAACGCTCTAGTTGATATTAAAAAAATCATGGGAGAATAGCTATGAATGAAGATATTAAATCCAAAGCTTTGAATATACAGTCATTGCTGGACTATCAGAAGGACAGTGTTGTAAGCCGTGAAGTAATCAAAAAAGAGTTAGGTACAGTTACATTCTTTGCTTTTGATCAGGGCCAGGGATTGTCTGAACACTCAGCTCCTTTTGATGCAATGGTTCAGGTTATTGATGGTGAAGCTGAAATTACAATTTCAGGTGTAAAAAATACTGTCAGTGCAGGAGAAATAATCATAATGCCTGCAGATGAACCTCATGCGCTTCAGGCTGAAAACTCTCCATTTAAAATGATTTTAACCATGATTAAATCAAATTAATTTCATTTTATCCTAACTAAATAGAATTTTATACCACATTTTATCAAATCAGGGTTATATTGGGTGAATTTACCTGATATTAACCCTTGTTTTAATATTTTAAAATCGAAAAATGTTCATCACTTATTTTTTCCACCATACCATAATCCAGTCCGCCTTATCTTTAACATTATAGTATTTTTGACTTTCCTGGTCGTATGTAAGAATTCTTTCCAGATATTTTTTAAGAAGCTCCTTTTCCTCATCGCTGTATAATTCGAGTCTGAATTTGCCGTTGTCCATAGCTTCCTCGATGCTGTTATACTCACGGTAATTATTAAGGTCAAATCTCTCAATATTTGCATAGATTCCTAAGTTAAACAGGATATTAAATAGATAGTTGTAATCAGGGAAATTTTCTGTTTTCCTGCCGAGTTCCTCTTCAAAATCCTTTTCGATTTTTTTGTTTTCAGGTCCGAAAACAGTTATAAAAACATATTTTTTTGCAATTTTATTAAGTTCGGATAGTGTCTCATCAATTGGAATAATCCCGTTAAGTGATCTGGAACAGACTACAACATCAACATCACCGATATCTTCATGTCTGATTTCTTCAATTGGCTTTAGAACGGTTTCAACATTTTCAATGTTATTGTCTCTGCATCTTTTTTCGAGATATTCTAACATTTTGCCGGAAGAGTCGAGTCCAATTACCTTTTTTACCTTTTTAGCTATTGGAATTGTAACGCTTCCTTCACCACAGCCAACATCCAGAACTGTGTCATTTTCATCTAAAATTAATTTATCAAATAATGCGTCCTGATAGTCGTCTTTTCGGGTTCGCTTGTAAAATCCGGCAGCTGCTTTGTCCCAATCTTTATCTATTTTATTTTCTAAGCGTTCTTGCCAAAATTTTACCCAGTCTATTTCATTCGGATTTTCAATACATTGTTTCATCTTTACACCTTTGTTTTTCCACTTAAAACATTTTGATAGTCTTTGAAGTTTTCCTTTAAGAGTTCAGGAATATCCAGTTCATATGGACATTTGTCAACGCAGGAATAACATTCGCTGCAGTCTTTTGTGCGATTCATAATTTCTTGAGTTTTTTCATCTAAATTTGGTTCAGTTGGAAAACGCCTAATCCAGAGTGACATTCTAGCACATAAACTAATGTTGATTTCTTCAGGACATGGCATACAGTATCCGCAGCCTCTGCAGAAGTTTACTCCAAGCTCTTTTTTATCTCTTTCAATATTTTCTCTCAAATCATCAGTTAAAATGGTATTTGAATCATAGGATAGGAATTCGTCAAGCTCTTCCATCTTTTGGATTCCCCAGATGGGCAGAACATTATCAAACTGATTAATATATGCAAAACTTGCTTTGGAATTTTTAATTAAACCTCCCCCCAGAGCCTTCATTGCAATAAAACCTACATCTAATTGTTTGCATCTTTCAACAAGCATTATCTCGTCACTGCCGCTTAAATATGAAAAAGGATATTGTAGGGTTTCATAAAGTCCGCAGTCTAGTGCTTCATGGGCATGGGAAATTTTATGTGTTGTAATTCCAATGTGTTTTACTAAACCTTCCTCTTCAGCATCAAGCATTGCTTTGTATAGTTCATCATCCGCTTTGGGGCAGAAAGAGATATTGTGAAACTGGTATAAATCAACGTAGTCCCTTTTTAAGTTTTTAAGTGAAGTTTCTAAATCACTCCAAAAGTCTTCAGGAGTTTCTGCCGCGGTTTTTGTGGCGATGAAGATATTTTCGCCAAAATCTTCAAATGCATTTCCAAGCTTTTCCTCACTGTCAGTGTAAAAACGCGCTGAATCGTAAAAGTTAATTCCGTTATTATATGCTTTTCTAAGTATTTCACTAGATTCCTTCTCGCTTATTCTCTGGATTGGAAGGGCACCAAATCCATTTTTATTCACTTCAAGATTTGTTTTTCCAAGTCTCATTTTAATAACCATTCATTTTTAGCAGGATGTATAATATCAGTACAATAATCAGAATAATGAATGAATTTTTAGTTGAAAAGAATTTGGTTTTTCTAAATTCCTCATCTTCAACTGTTCCTTTTTTCATTATTCTCTCTTTTTCAAAGGAACATTTCTGATAGATGGATTCAATGTCTTTCGGAAGCCTGCCATGTTCATTTAACATGTTGATTGTTTTGTTTAGGAATTTAATGGCATTTTTGTCATCTTCAAGTTTAACACAACAGAAAGCGGCCTTATAGTTGAAATTGGTAACGAGTTCCAAATCGCCCTCAATTTTACTTTCATAATCCAGACAATTTCTGTATTCTTTCAGGGCATCTTCATATCTTTCAAGTTCAAATAATGCATCGCCTTTTGCATTAAACCCGATTAATGTGTCTTCTTCAAGAAGTGACTTTTCCAGATACACAAGTGCTTCTTCATTTTTACCGTTCTTCTGAAGCATTTGGCCTTTGTATAAATCAGATTTCTGGCTGCCTCCAAACTGATTTTCATAGTTGTTGAGATGAGTTAAAGCATCTTCGTATCTTTTTGCTTTGATTAAGAGTTCAATTTTACTGATTAATAGTTCTTTTTTTGAAATCCTCGGCTTTTCTATTTTAGAGTAATTGCTATAGTTTTTATATGCATTTTGCATGTATTTTAAAGATTCATCAATGTCTCCTTTGTTAAACCGGGACATTGCCTTGTCGCATAATACGTTGATTGAATTAGGTTGCAGTTCTAAATATTCGTTAAAGTATTTCTCGCCGTAATCCCCGTTGTCATGTGTCTCATCATAATATTGATAATATATTCCTTTTTCTTCAAGTGCCGGCAGATAATTAGCTTCTATTAACAAATCTAAAATTGATATATAGTCATTAATATCGTCTTTTGAATGCCTTTTTCTTGCAAGGATAAGTGCATCCTTATAATTTTCTTTTTCAATATCCTCTTTTGCTTTTTTAATAATATCGCTCATTATATCAACTTAAATTTTTTTTAAATTAATCTTATCTTAATATTTATATATCTTCAATTAGATAAATAATAATGCTTATTTTTATATTAAATTAATTAAATTGTGATGATTAAATGAATGATTTAGAAAAAATTGTTTATAAACATGCTTTATTAAACGCAGCCAAACACAAGGGAAGCGCAAATCCCGGTGCTGTAATAGGTTCTATCATGTCAAATGAACCGGAACTTAGAAGTAAGGCAAAAGAAATCGGTCCCTTAGCAGGTAAAATTGTAGCAAAAGTCAATGCTTTATCCATTGAAGAGCAAGCAAGTGAAATGGAATCATTTGGTGTGGAAGTCCAAGAGAAAAAACCAAAAACTAAAGAAGAAGGACTTCAGGAACTTCCAGGAACTCATGAAAACATTGTGTTGCGTTTTGCTCCAAATCCAAGCGGACCTCTGCATATTGGACACTCAAGAGCAGCTGTTCCAAATGCAGAATATGTAAAACGACACAACGGAAAATTAATCTTAAGAATAGAGGACACAGATCCAAAAAGGGTATTTGAACCGGCTTATGAAATGATTCCGCAGGATTTGGAATGGTTGGGCATTACTCCATCTGAAGTAATTTATCAGTCAGACAGATTTGAGATTTATTATGATTACGCCCGCCAGCTAATTGAAAATGGCGCAGCTTACATGTGCACATGCGATGGAGCAACATTTAAAGAACTTAAAGATAATTGCAAACCTTGCCCATGCAGGGATAACAGTGTAGATGAAAACCTTGAACTGTGGGATAAATTCGACACATTAAAAACCGGTGAAGCGGTACTTAGGGTAAAAACAGATATTAATCATAAGAATCCTGCTATTCGTGATTGGGTTGCAATGAGATTGGTTGATGAAGAGCATCCTCGTTTAGGTACTAAATACAGAATATATCCGATGATGAACTTTTCTGTTGCAGTTGATGATCATTTAATGGGAATGACTCATGTTTTAAGAGGTAAGGATCATCTGGCAAACAGCGAAAAGCAAAAATACTTATACGACCATATGGGATGGGATCTGCCTGAATTTATCCATTATGGAAGGCTTAAAATGGAAGATATTGCACTCAGCACTTCAAAGGCAATGGCTGGAATTGAAGACGGAACTTATAGCGGATGGGATGATCCTCGTCTTGGAACTTTAAGGGCTATTGCAAGAAGGGGAATTGATCCTAGAACCATTTATAATTTAATAACCGAAATAGGTGTTAAAATGGCTGATTCAGCTATTAGCTGGAAAAAAATCTACGGATTAAATCGCAATTTCCTCGAGCCAATTGCAAACAGATATTTCTTCTGTGAAGAACCTGTAAAAATCGAGGTTGACGGATACTCTGATGGTGAAGTCTTAATCGAAAGACCTCTCCATGCGGACCACACTGAAAGGGGAAATAGGATACTGCCATTTGAAGGAAGTGCATATTTAGCAAAAGAAGACATTGCAGACGGGCTTTTTAGACTGATGGATGCGGTTAATGTTGAAATTAATGAAGGCAAGGTAAGTTATCATTCAACTTCTTTTGAAGATGCAAGAGAGGTAAAAGCCAGAATTATTCAATGGGTTCCGACTGAAGATAATGTGGATGTTAAAATCGTAATGGATGATGCATCTGTTAAAACAGGACTTGGTGAAGGTGCACTCCGTGATTTGGAAGTCGGCGACATTGTCCAATTTGAAAGAGTAGGATTTGCCCGTTTAGATGAAATCAGAGACGGGGAACTAGTATTTTATTATGCGCATAAGTAGATGATATTATGACTATGTTTACAAATGGATTTTCAACCCTCCAAATACCAAAGGATTTTGAACCTGTCAGTACTAAAGACGAATTCACTGATTTGTATATTGTAAATACTCAGATTCCAATGTCAATTAAATTTTCAACAACTCCTACTTTGGCAGGTCTTCCGGCTATAAAAGAGGATATTGAAAACAATATTGGCAGCAACCCCCGAATCGATTTGATATTGTCTGATTTCGTTCCGATTAATGATGATATTTACTATATGGTGGTTTCTTCTTTTTCAGATGGTGAAAAAGAAATCAGGCGTAATGAATTTCTATATGTTGAGGATGATAATCTATATATTTTTGAGTTTACCTATCCTTATGCAGATAGGGAACTTGATAATTTTTATTTAGACATTATCCGTTCTTTAAAAATCAGTGTTCCTAAATATATTGTGGAAGATGGCGGTTATAAGCTTAATGAATAATTTTTTAAAAAAAGGATTGATTAAAAAGATATTTCAGTATATCTTTTTAACATCTTCCGGTTTAATTTTAATATTCTGACGTCTGTACCTAACAGAGATATCATCACCGTTGATAGCGTAAACCTGACTTGAATAGGTTTCACCTAAATGATTGAAGATTATTTCATCTCCTTTTTTAAGCACAAGTTCATTGTTGTTTATTTTTATTTTAATATTGTCTCTTTCAGGTTTGTCTTTAATCATTCCAACTTTTTGTTGTGAAGATTCTGCTTCAGGAGCATTTGCTATGTTGAAAACTCTGCGGCTGTTTTCTTGTCTTAATCTTTCATCAGCATCCTCGTAGAGTGATTCATAATCAATATGGGTTTCATTTATAATAGGTTCAAATTCCTCATATTCATTGACATTTCTGATGTAGGTTTCCTCGTCATCATGAGGAGGTATTTCTTCTGCTTCGGGATTTAGTTTATCTTTAACTTCCTGGAAGAGTTTTGAACCTTTGATTTTGTTGGTAATCCTATCTAAATCTTTTCTATAGTCCAGATCCATACCTTCATCATCATCTCCAAATATATTTGCATCATCAATAGGAGCTCCGAATTCATAATCTTTTGTTTCCCCTATTTTATTTGGAGACTTAAGGGTTGGCTCTTTTATTTCTTCATTAGGAATGTCGATTTCATCATTATTAGGGTTTAATAAAGCGTCGGTAATGTCTTTGTCTTTAGAAACACTTTTCTCTTTTTCTTTTTCTTCTTTATAAACAGAAGTAATTGCTTCATCAATGTTTTTTTGTGATGCGGTGGATGTTTCTATTTCACCAGAGTCTTCTTCTGTTTCTTTTTCTTCTTTATCCAATAAACCGTTGATTGTTTCAGGTTCATTAACAATCTCCTCAATGAGAGGTTCGGATTTATTTTCATGTCTTTTCTTAATGCTTTCCTTAAGTTCGATTAATTCTTTATCATCTTCAGGTTTTGGTGTTTCTTTATCTCTTTCATCATCTTTTCTTTTAGATTCTTTAATTAATTCATCAATTGTGAACAAATCTTTTAATTCGGTTTTGTCTTCTTTATTTTGAGTCATAATATCCATCTGGTTTTGTTTTATTGGTTCTTGAAATTTCTTAACTTTATTCCCGTAATCAATAAGAACTTGGTTTGCAGATTCATATTCATAATTTGGCAAGTCGTTATTATTAGCTTCCGGAACAATATATGCGTCATCATTTGAAGTCGGGGTGTTTTCCGGGTATAAATTAATATTTTGAGATTTTTGGGTTGTTTCAGATAACTTATTGGAACTGATTTTTTCTTTTCCTTTAGACAATATTCCATTTATACTTTCACTGCCTGGAATAATTGATCCTTCGTCCTGTTCGAGTTCATTACCTTTATAATGTAATTTAACGACTATAATGGCTATTATACCAATTATTAAAATAGTTATCCAAATTAATATTGTAATTTCATTCATATTTCCAACCCTAAAATTTTAATCTTAATATTATATTATAATATTCCTTAATTTAAATATTATTATGTTGTTTCACACTTTCTTTTTTTATCCATGTTGAAGAAAAACTTTTTTTATAAATTAATTTTTATTCAACATGATTTTTAATTTAACAATTATTTTATATATGCTTAAATAAAATATATATTAGATTAATAATTTATTATGAGGATTAATAATGGTAGTTAAAATCAATGAGAATTATCTTAAATTAAAAAGCAGTTATCTTTTTGTTGAAGTAGCTAGAAGAGAAGCGGAATTTATAAAACAGAATCCTGATGCCAATGTAATAAAAATGGGCATTGGGGATGTTACTAAGCCATTAGTTCCTTCTGTTGTAAAAGCATTCAGTGAGGCTGTTGAGGAGATGGGAAATGCCGATACATTCATGGGTTATGGGCCGGAACAAGGTTATGAATTTTTAGCACAGGCTATTAAAGACGACTATAAAAAATACGGTGTTGACATTGACACTTCAGAAGTATTCATCAGCGACGGTGCTAAATGTGATACCGGTAATATTCAGGAAATATTCGGCATTGACAATAAAATCGCAGTAACCGATCCGGTTTATACAGTATATGTTGATACCAATGTGATGGCCGGAAGAACAGGTGAGATGAAAGATGGTGTTTATGAAGGTTTAACCTACCTTAAATGCAATGCTGAAAATGCATTCATTCCGGAGTTGCCGTCCGAACCTGTTGATATTATTTATTTATGCTATCCGAACAATCCGACCGGAACCACTTTAACCAAGGATCAGTTAAAAGTATTTGTTGATTATGCAAAAGAAAACAAAGCCATTATTTTATTTGACGCTGCCTATGAAGCATTTATTAATGAAGATAATGTTCCTCACAGTATTTATGAAATTGAAGGTGCAAAAGAAGTAGCTATTGAATTTAAAAGCTTTTCAAAAACTGCAGGATTTACAGGAACCCGTTGCGCATACACAGTTGTTCCAAAACAGTTAGTAGGATATGACAGTGAAGGAGGGGAAGTTGAAATTAATCCGTTGTGGAGTAGAAGACAAACAACTAAATTCAATGGTGTGTCTTATCCTGTGCAAAAAGCAGCAGAAGCCACCTATTCTGAGGAAGGTCAAAAGGAAATTAGGCAAGTCATTGACTATTACATGGCAAATGCAAAGATTATTCGCGAAAGTTTGTCCGATATAGGTTTGGAAGTTTATGGAGGAATAAGCTCACCATACATCTGGGTTAAAACTCCAAACAACATGGATTCATGGGCATTTTTCGATTTATTGTTAAATGAGGCAAACGTAATTGGAACTCCAGGTTCAGGATTTGGTCCAAGCGGTGAAGGTTATTTGAGACTTACTGCATTTAATACGTTGGAAAATACTAAAGAGGCAATGGACAGAATTTCAAAATTAGAATTTTAGGTGTTTAAATTGAAAACAATAGAAAAAGAAATAGCAATCGAAGAAGGCGACTCATTTAAAACAATTTTATCAAAGTATGGGGCACTAGCCCTTGACAAACAGGAAAACCTGTCAGAATTGATTGGTGAGACCATTGGAGATTTGGATATAGAAAATGCTGTAATTTCCTTCAATGATATTGAAATGCCTGTTCAAATACTAGGTTTCTACTCACAGGATTTAAATCAGTGGGCATGGGCATGGGATAATGAAGATATCTTTGGTAAAGATTTAATTCTCTCCGCATTAGAAATCAAAGAAATTGGAGATAAATTTGAAGTTCCTGAATTCAACTCCCCATTAATTCAAGCAGATTTTGATTTTTGCCATACTATTGCCATGGCTTCAACCTCTATTTTAGGCTTTGACGGTTATTATGCAGTTTCAGATGATGGATTGGATATTTTTGTAGCAGTCAAGTCCGATTCAATCGAGGAAAATAATTCTGTTGAAAAGTTTAGAGATACTTTCTACACTTTCCAAAAGAATTTCAATGTTTTCCCGAAAGTAGCTTTTGAAGCATATACAAAGCTTAAAGGATATAGCTTTAAACCTCACGATGAATTTTATCTAGCCAAAATTGGCGAAGCCCGCGTTATGGCAGGATTTACTGAAAGAGGAAATATCACCCGTATTTTAATGTTTGGTGATGAGGAATAGTGATTTTATGAATCAAGATTTAGCTGATGAATTTGAATATATGAAAGATTTGCTTGCTAAATCCGGATTTTTTGACAATGAGGAAATGATGGAGATACTGGAAGACCAGTTTATTGATGAGGATATTGATTTGTCCTGTCTTTCTGTTTCTTCTAATAATTTTTCAAATGAAAACTTTGCAAAATTAGAAAATGCATTTAATGGCCTGGCTTGTGAAGGCATTGTAGCTGTTCATAATTGCGGCTATGATATCAAAGAGGGGGTAAACGATGCATTTGAACTGTTTGTCCATCTGAATAATAATAAATTCTCAGCTGAAGGTTTTTGTTTTTATACTTTTGAAGATGTTGAGGAAGCTGTTTTTGACAGCAAATTAAAAATAACATTTGGTGATTTTGAAAATAATGAAGATAAGGCACTTGAAATCGGTAAAACCGTTTTCAAATATCTGAAAGAGGAAAATTTCTCTATTAATTGGGATGAGTCTATTAACAATCAAATTGAAATTAACCCCTTCAAGTGGGATAAGTCATATAGTCCCGAAAAGGAATATGAAATTGAAGGGGCATATGAAGTTTTCGTTAAGAATAGGTGTTAGGATGAATACAAGGTCTTTAAAGTTAATTCGGGATGTTATTATTAATTCCGGTAAATTAGTTTCAATTGAAATTTCTCAAGATTCAATTTATTTGCAGTTTATGGATGTGGAACTCGGGACTCCGAGAATGGATGAGAGCTTTTCTCTGGTTGTCAGATTTGCCCAAGATTCTTTTTTCTCAGCCTTTTACAATAATATATGGGATATTGATTTTCTGTCAAAATATAACTATAAACATCATCTGTTAAGTGAGGAAGTATTGTTTAAGGTCAGGGATATTAAATTCATAGATTTCGAATACTTAAATACCTTTTACCATAATTATAAAAAAGAAAAAACAGTTTCTGTTGTTGAAGATTTTGACATTCACAATATCCGAAATGACTTTTTCATGTTGATTGAAACAGATGAGATAGCTATTGCCGTTGGGGGAGATCAGATGGACTTCTTCTCACCATTTGAAAGGTTAGACGATTCATCCCTTCGCGAACTTTCCAACCAGTGGATGCTTTACTTTTTGAAATACCATCAGAAAAGAAATATTATTAAGGACCCGATGTGTGAAAATCACCCGTTGAAGTTACGTTGATTTTATTCTTTTTTATTATCATATAAGTGTTTTTATTGTATTTGGTTATTTCATTATTGTTTATCATTCAATTGAAAGTTTTATTGCCATGATCTTGATTTCGGATGGAATTTTACTGTTGTTTCATGATTATCTGTCGAATAATTGTTATGTCCTTTTTAATCGTGAATTGAATTTCAAAGCATTCTTTTTAACATGGGCAGTATTTTTTTTTTTAATATATTCCTATGTTCTCTTCCCCAAAAACGATTTAAGTATGTATTTATAATATTGGTTTTGATTAAAAAGATTTATATGGTCCTGGTTTGATGAAAGCGGCATATGGTACTTTTTTAACACCTTTGCTTGTGATTTATGAAAATGATTGTGTTGCTGATGGATCAGCAAGTAATTTTAATGTAACATGGGAGCGTATCAGTCCTGTATGTGTTTCATTATGTAATGATTATAACAGTTTGTATATTACTGGTGAGTCTGACCATAATATGGGTCGTGAAACAATAGGAAACCATAGTGATGTTTGGAAGTTTAATTTTGCTACAAGTTTCAGTTTCAGTTTAGTTGAACAATTGGTGGGTAATAATGTATGGAATACCACAAAGATTGGCAGTGTTACTCTTGGTTTAATTGAAAGTTATATGAACAATGAAACTCTGGAGATTTTCACAAGCAATGGTTATATTTTTATCAAACATGCTTATGATAATAGTAATTTATGGTTTTTAGATTTGGAAACTGATATTGTACGGGATTACTTTAGCAATTATGGGTTACTAGGAACAATGCCCTGTTATCATGACAATATTACCGAAAATGCATGGAAATACGGTGAAAAAATATTAAATAAATCAAGTAATGAGTATTCTGATTTAGAATCAGTTGAGAATTATTAATAAATAGTATTTTATTCAATAATCCTCTTGGAAATGATGAATCTGAAGTGGAATCGTTTTTTACTAATTTAATTGTGGGAATTGTAGGTGGAGAGTTAGTTTCAGCAGGCATTACTCTTACAGCAGGTGGATTAATTACAGGAGATATTCCATTATCTATTGCGGAATATTTTTATTTGCATCAGGAGAAGTTGGATTATTATATGCTGATGGATTATTGGATGGGGAAATAACATATATTGATGCAGCATTTTTCCTTTTAGATAATGTTTTATCTTTTATTGGGCTAGGAGGTTCTTTAAAAATAGGCACCCAAATTACCAAAGTTACGGTTGAGCGAATAATACTTTCAAAAGGAGGAAAAATTGCAACTATAACTTCAATCAATATTGATGAGAATTTGATTAGATATGGTCCAATTGAGTTAATATTAAAAAACAATTATGATGATTCAGTTATTGATCAAATAATTATTTTTTTCAATACTAATATTATTCCTCAAGTATTTAAAGATGCAATTGAAAATAAATAAAATAGTGTATATTATGAAATCATTCGCTGAGATTATGAGGACTAGTTGGAGAGATTTGAATTCATATGAACTAAAATATTATGCATTGGGTTTAATTATAGAATGTGAATTCTTATCATTCATTACTTCAGTTTTCATTACTTTTTTAATTGGAGATTTTAGTTATTTATTAATTTCATTTATGGGTTTATCTTTTTCATCACTGATAATAATTTTAATTATTTATAAACGTGATTATTTAAATGGAAAATATGTCTTATTCGATATGATGCATCCAGGAATTTCATATCAGGGAATGGTTTTCATTCTATTTGGAGTTAGTGGATTATTATCTACTTGTATTGGAATTTTAGCTTTTAAACAGGGCGGTTTGTATTCCTCTATTGCTTTTAGTTTAATAGAATTTTTCCCACCAATATTTATGTTTTTGAAATTAAATGTATATAATAATGAAAGCAGAGAGTATTTAAATGACCTTAAAAATAGCATGACTTTTGGGTATCATCCATTCTATTATTATATGTTATCTCTTATGGTTTGTAATGGTCCAATGGGCATTTCACTTTTATGGATATTTAAAAGTATTTTTCAAAATGGAATGTCTTTGAATCATAGTTTATTTTATTTTTTACTATCATTCTGTTTATTTTGCTTTGTACTGTCTCCAGATAAAATTAATAACATAATTCCATTTGAATTAAAAACACAAAAAGGATTTAAAAAATATGCATTTTTATCATTAATTTTAACAACCACATTATTAATATCAATGATGTGGAGGTAATAACATGTTTGTAGGAAAGAATAAAGGTCGTCAATTAGCAAGATATATTGCTTTAATGTATATTATTTTGTGGATTTTATTTATTATATTTATGGTAGTTAGATTTAATCTTAATGAACTTTTTGATATTGATTTGATAATGCCATTAATTATAACCACTATTGTTGACATCTCATTGTCATTAATTATTTACATATCATCATATAAAATTAAAAATAATAATCAATTATGTATTTTATATAGTGTTATTTGTTTATTTTCAATTTTTTGGTATTTTAATTGGTTTGGATTGATTTTATTAATACTATTTATAATTACCATAGTAATAATCAAATTTGGAAGAGATGGCTCTTTCAAAAACTTAAGTGATTTGGATTGAAATTAATTTTTTGGAGCAACATTTTTTCTGTTCTATTTTTCCTTTATTTTTAATTTAGAAGTATTAAAATTAATATAATAAGTGAAGATAATATATTAATATGTCTACAGTAAATATAAAAGCCTAAAGTTGTATTTTATTTGATAAACAATTTAAATTTTGTGATTTTGTTCCAGAGTTTTCATGATTTCGTACAGATGAGGATAAAACTTGAAATGGATGTCAATCTATTGATGATTCTTTGTTTGTTTCAAGAAATGGTGATGAGTATTTTAATCCAGTGGTTCTAGGGATGTTGTTAAAAATGGTATTTATTATAGAAAATTAATTTTTTTTTAACAATTGGGGAACAAAACTGTGTTGTACAGAAATATAAATGTAATAAATGTGGCCATGTAATCTATGCTGATTTAACAAGTATTGTTAATGAAAATGCTAATATATTATTCCTGTAATTGAATATATTGGGTATTTATGCAGTTATTTTAATGGAAGTCTTCATAAAATTTGTAATTCTTTAAAAAAAGAACATAACATTGAAATCTCAAATCAGAGTATAGAAAACATTATTTTTAAAGTCAGAATATGAAATTAAGCATGAAAATTGGAGTTTTTCTGGATATTATTTATTTGATGTTATTTGGGTTAAAAAGAATGGAAATTTGATGTATCTTTTAGTTTTATTCGACTTAGAACTAAATACAAAAGTGGCCAAAGAATTGGTCGATTCAGAGGCAGTGGACAACGTATACAACATTTTAAATCAATCACTAAGTAATCAAAAGAAAAATTGTATAATGACTGATTTAAAACAAGAATAAAGAGTAGCAATTGATAGATTATAAATTAAACAACAATTCTGCACATTTCACACAAAACAATTAATGAACAGGGAAATTAGAGACCATATTGCTAAAAACAACACTTCTAAAGAAGAAATAAAAATAATTCAAGACTATAAAGAATATTTTTCGATATTATTGATACTGATTCAATGAATAATGCTAAAGAAAAAAGAAACAAAATATTTTATTTAGATTCAAACGTTCCATCAGTTATTCGTAAATTACCATCTAATTTGATAATTCCTAAATTTAAAAAACTTACGAATTACCTCATCGACTCAAAAATTGCAATCACATCCAATAAAATTGACAATTGCTTCCTAAAAAACTTCTCAAAACACATAAAAAAATTATTAAAAACAGATAAATGAATTTTAAAAAGATTTGATTTAAAATTAAAGTATTGGGACGAAGACAATGCGATTTACTAAAAATCACTTAAATTTTTGAAAGAACTCAAATTTTTCATTTCCAAAAGCTTTTTAATCATTAATGATATAATATTATTGTTATGAAAATTTAACTATTTTCTGATATTGATTTTTAAGGAGTTATTAAATGACTTGTAGTATTTTAGTTGGTGGTGCCTGGGGCGATGAAGGTAAAGGAAAATGTATTACTTACCTTTGCGGCAATGATAAACCAGATATTATAGCTCGTGCAGGAGTTGGACCCAATGCGGGCCATTCTGTAGTGTTTAATGGAGAGAAATATGGTTTAAGATTAACCCCTTCTGGTTTCGTACATACTGATGCTAAACTCATGATTGGAGCAGGAGTTTTAGTAAATCCTGATGTATTATTTGATGAATTTGATAAATTAAAGAAGTATAACGTAAAAGAAAGAATGTGCGTCGATCCTAGATGTGCAATTATTACAGAGAATCACAGAAGCAGAGATAAAAGCTCTGAACATTTAGCTAAAAAAATCGGAAGTACAGGTTCCGGCTGCGGACCTGCAAATTCTGACAGGGTGATGAGAACAATCGATTTGGCCCGTGATGTTCCTGAACTTGAGGAATACATTACTGATGTGTCAGTTGCCTGTAATGAAGCTATTGACAATGGTGAGGATGTATTTATCGAAGGGTCTCAAGGTTTTGCTTTATCCCTTTATTATGGAACCTATCCGTTTGTAACCAGTAAAGATACTACTGCATCTACTTTTGCTGCTGACGTAGGTGTCGGCCCGACTAAAGTGGATGAAGTCATTAATGTATTTAAAGCTTACATCTCTCGTGTTGGTGAAGGACCGTTTCCAACTGAAATGAGCCAAAAAGAAGCTGAAGAAAAAGGACTTGAAGAATACGGTGTTGTAACCGGAAGACGCAGAAGAATAGGATACTTTGACATGGAACTTGCAAAGGAATCATGCAGAATCAACGGCGCAACTCAAATAGCTTTAACATGTGTTGACAAATTATATCCGAATTGTGCAAGAACACAGGACTATGGTGATTTATCTGCTGAAACTAAGGCTTTCATTGATGAAATCCAATCTGAAACTGGAGTTCCTGTAACTATTATTTCAACAGGTCCTGATTTAAAGGATACTATTGATTTGAGAAAAGAGTTATTATAACTTCTTTTTTTTTCTTTCTTTTCTTTAATACTGAATGTCACTGTTAAAAAGTAATGTTTTTATATCTATTTTTTTATAACTTATTCATGTAGTTAATATTAATTAACGGTGATATGATGAATAAAAAAATTATATTTGTTTTAGTGTTGGTGCTGGCTTTGATTTTAGTAATAGGTTCGGCCAGTATGGGTCTTTTCAACTTTTTGGGAGGAGACGACACTGTAAAGATAGGTTACCTACCTTCAGATCACGATGCGGCGTTATTTGTTGCTGATGCTAAAGGTATGTATAATGACAATAATATTTCCATTGAACTAGTCCAATTTAATAATGGTGGTGATTTAATGACTGCTATGGCTAGTGGTGAAGTGGATGTTGGTTATCTTGGAATTACTCCTGTTTTATCTTCAATTGAAAAAGGAGTCCCTGTTAAAGTTATTTCTTCAGCTCAAACAGAAGGTTCAGGTATTATTGTAACTGATAATTCTGGAATTCAATCTGCAGCTGATTTAAAAGGAAAAACACTTGCAACTCCTGGGGAAGCTTCTATTCAACATTCCCTACTTGTTTACTATTTGAATCAAACCGGTTTGACTATTGATGATGTTAATGTGTCTGCAATGAAAGTTCCTTCAATGAATGATGCATTAAAAGCAGGTCAGATTGATGGTATCATTACTTATCAGCCTTATGTGTCCATTGCTGAAAATCAAAGCAATGCTCATGTATTGGCTGATTCTTCTGAAATCTTGCCGGACCATCCATGTTGTGTGGTTGTTGCTTCTGATGATTTCATCAAAAACCATGAAGATCAAGCAAAAACTATTGTAAAAATCCATGAAAATGCAACTGAATTCATCAATGAAAATGTTAAAGATGGCAATGCAGATAAAGTTGTAAAACTCTTGCCTGAAGATATTGTATCTGATGCGAGTTTAGAAGCTGATTCTCTAGCTAGTTTCCCATTTATTTCTGGTATTGATAATGATTTCAAAGCAGATGTAGATGAATTCCAAACACTTGAAGTAAGCATTGGCCTTTTAAATAAAACCATTCCTCAAGATAAAATATACTGGGAAGCATAGTTAATTAACTATGCTTTTAATTTTCTTTTTTTTTGACTTTAAAATTTTATAGGCCTAAATTTGTTTTCAACCAACAATTTATTTATAATAAAATTTATCCTTTTTTGGTCTTTAAAGAGTAAACAGACATTGTTAAAAAGATAAATGCAAATATTGTCAATGCAAGTAGATCCATCCAAATCATATCAATACCCCATCCCTTAATCATGACTGCACGGGAAGCCCTTGCAGCATAAGTAGGTGGTATTAAATAAGATAATGGTCTAAGCCACTGAGGAATTGCTTCTATTGGCCAAAATATTCCGGAAAGTAAGAATGCTGGAAGCACTACAAATGGAATAAATTGAATAGCTTGTTCAACTCTATCGGCAAGATTAGAAAGCAATATTCCTAAAGATTGACATACAATAGCTAAAAGGGATATTCCTAAAATGGCAATTAGGACATTTCCAACTATTGTAATATTAAACACTAATATTCCAATTATAATCAGTATTGCAGATTGAATTATGCCGATTATACTAAAAGCAATACCATAACCTAATATGATTTCAGTTTCAGTAAGAGGGGTTGCTAAAATCCTTTCTAATGTGCCTGAAACTCTTTCACCTACAAAGGATATGAGAGTAAGTAATATCGTTAAAATATAAACAACAAAGGACATTATTCCCGGAACAAAGAAATCAATGAATTCGGCATTTTTTCCATAAACTGGATTTTCATTAATGTTAACCGGAGATTTAAATCCTTCTTTATCAAATGTTATTTTTTGAGCATCTGTTAAAGAACTATATATTGCAGTTTTAATATTCACAATACTTTCATCAGCTTTAACCGTTATATCAGAATTTGATGAGTTAGAATTTTTAACACCTGAAAAAACATCTTTTGTAAAGTTAGGTGGAAAACTAATAACTGCATAAACCTCACCTCTTTCAACCTTATCTAATGCTTGATTTTCATTATCCATATATTGTATGTTTATTGTTTTATCATCAATATTGGAGAGTATGTCTTGAGATAAAGATTTAAAACCTTCTCCATGAACTGTAAATCCTTCATCATGATTTACAACAATTACATCTATATTTTCAACATCTCCACTGAAAGCAATCCCAAATACAGTCATTGCAAGTATTGGTGCAAGTATAATAAGACCCATTGTCCGTTTATCATTTTTTATATCTGTGAATATTCTCTTTGTAACTGCAAAAATTCTATTAAATTTCATCTATCACACATCCTAGAAAATTTTAAAAATGCATCTTCAAGAGAATCTGTTTCTGTTTCAATAATAAGATCTTTAGGGCTGTTTTCAGCGATTAAATGCCCATGACTTAGGAGACCAATTCTATCACATCGTTCTGCTTCATCCATATAGTGAGTTGTAAGTAGTATTGACACTCCTTTTTCTTTTAGTTTGTTAAAATAATTCCAAAAGGAAATTCTAAGTTCAGGATCAACACCAACAGTTGGTTCATCTAAAATTATCACCTTGGGGTCATGAATTAAAGTACAGGCAAGCGATACTCTATGTTTCATTCCGCCACTTAGATTCTCTATAATTTCATTTCTCCAATCATAAAGGTCGACAAACTTTAAGAGTTCCGTTTCTTTTTCTTTAATTTCATTATTTTTAATACCAAACAAATTAGCATAAAAATTTATATTTTGATGAACAGTCAGCCCGGAATAAAGTGCTGTTTCTTGAGGCATATAACCTATATCAGATGAAATTTTTTTATTTGGAACCTTATTATCAAGTATGTATGCTTCACCAGATGTTGGACTTAATAAACCACATAATATTTTAATAATTGTTGTTTTTCCAGCGCCGTTAGGACCTAAAAGACCATAAATTTCACCTTTTTTTATTCTAAGATTTAAATTATCAAGGGCTCTGAAATCTCCATAACTTTTTCCTAACGAAATGGTTTTTACAGCAAAAATCATAATTGTTCACTCCTGTATTTACGTTACAATAAATATATTTAAATACTTTTTGTAACTAAGATAGTATAAAATAAAACAATAATTGGAGGATAAAATGTCTGTAAATCAAAAAACGATAAATGCTCTAAAAATCCTTGGATTAACAGAATATGAAATTCAAGCATACATCGCAACTATGTCATTAATTTCTGCAACTGCAACAGAAATTAGTCTAGAATCAAAGGTACCAAGATCAAAAGTATATGCAGTACTTAAAAGTCTTTCTAAAAAAGGTTTTGTTGAAATAATAAATGGCAAGCCATTAAAGTTTAATGTAGTACCACCAAATGAAGTATTTGAAAAGTCAAGAAGTTATATTAAAGAACAGCTAGATGAAGCTGAAAATGAACTAAACTTCATATATCAGGACCAAATCCCAAGTGTTCCAGCACCGATATGGTTAATCAATGGAAGTGAAAAAAACTTAAAAAAAGAAATGGAAATAATATCAAGAGCTAAGGAATCAATATTTATTTTAGTTGGTTTAATGTTTAAAGATGAATCCAGACTATTGAAAGATAATCTAGAAAAAGCTATTAAAAAAGGAGTGCATGTAAGATCTATATTTAATGGATCATATGGTGAAGAGGATATTATAAAAGAAATAAGTAAATTGAATCTAGAAATGAAGATAACTCAGACTCCATTTATTAAATTAGTAATAAGGGATAAAAAAGAGATGCTAATAACATTTTGCAAGATTAAAGAAAACAAACCACTACCTAAAACAGCAATGGGAATATGGAACCAATACAATGAATTTGTAGAAATGGTTTATGGTATTTATAATTATATATGGTCTACTGAACTTTTAATGAACAAGATTGGACAATAAAATTTCACATAATATTGAAATCATTCTCAAAATATATAAAAGCGCTTATAGTCCTATAACGACCAAAATCTGCATATGAGTATAAGCAATTTGATTCTTATGAATAATTTTTATAGTTTCAAGTCTAAACTTTTTACAACCTATCTTTTTTTTAAAAACTAGTATTTTTCGTATTCAAATTTTAAATCAGCTATTGCCTTTTTAGTTTTTTCATCTGAAACTTTATTTATAACTCTCTGATTTTCAATTAATTCGTCCATGTATTTTTTTCTTTTTTCTTCATCCACTATTTTGTATCTTGAAAAGTTAACTAAGGATTCAATCAACGCAGACATTCCTCTGCTGAATGCTGCTGCTCTTTCATCATTAATAACTAATTCTCTGATTTTTCCATATATGAAATAGATATTGCTATCGCCTTTGATTGGGAAATTTTCAGGTGTTTTAATCTCAACATTTTCAACATCGACAATAATGTAAGCTAGAGTGTTTTTAATAATAGCTATTGAGTCATCATCAGTATAATATTCATTGCCTAAACAATCTAGTGTGGCATATGTGAAAACTAATGGGTCTTGTGTTATGTTAACTACGTATTCGTTAGTATCTAGGATATTTTTTAAAGTTTTTGATCCTTCAAAGATGTGGCAATGTACTTTGTCATTACCTAAATATTCAAATGCAAATGCGCCTGCATTTTTCACGCCGTCTTTATTAATGGTGGTTGTAATACATTCATATTGCAAATCTGATTTAATTCCTATTTTGGATAAATCAAATTTCATTTTAATGCGCCTCTTTTTTCAAAGTATTCATTACCTACTTTAATTAATTTCACAAAAAGGTCTGATAAAGTATTCAATGCAGCTTTAAGGTTTTCATCATCTATTTTTTCTATAATTTCATCAATACCTTTAGTATATTCTGGAAACATCACCATTCCATTTTCAAAAAATGGGTCATACTCATTAATGTTAATTTCTGCTTGCGATAAATCGTTTAAGATATCTTCATTTAATTGGTTTAAATCATTAAAACAATCGTTTATGTCTGAAATTATGTCAGTTACTATTTTTTCATCTTCAATTTTTTGAAAAATAGAATTCAACCGAATCAAAGAAATAGTATATAACTCTAAATCAATTTCACCATCCATAATATCACCTAACATGGTTATTATTATGAATTTAATATTTATTAAAGTTTAAAAAAATAAAAAGAGTTAATTTCTCATTTGAGAAATTATAATTTGATTTTAATATCGAGTGCACTGGAACCTTCTTCGTAAACGAAGATCGGGTTAATGTCTAACTCGGATATTTCTGGGAAATCTAAAGTTAATCTAGCTACTCTTTTAATAGCTTCTTTAACTTCTTCAACATCACAAGCTGCTTCTCCTCTGTATCCTGCAAGTAATTCGGATACTTTGGTGGTGCTGATTTGCTCATCGATTTCTTGTGAGCTCATACCTTTTGCAAGGTTGAATGAAACATCTTCAATGAGGTTAACATAGATTCCACCCATACCGAATGCAATCATCGGTCCGAATTGTTCGTCACGAATCATACCAACAATAACTTCTTCACCGGAATCCATCATTTTTTGCACTTCTACGCCATCAGGGACAATGTCTGGATGTGCTGCTTTTGCATTTGCGATAATTTCATCAAAGGTTGCTTTAGCTTCTTCAGCACTGTTGATTCCGACTTTTACTCCGCCAATATCTGATTTGTGTAAAATTTTATCAGATGCGATTTTAAGCACAACCGGGAATTCCATTTCTTCTGCAAGCTGGGCTGCTTCTTCAGCACTTGTTGATAATTTTATTGGTGCTGCAGAAATTCCGTATGCCTCAGCAACAGCATATGCTTCACTGCCGAGTAAAGTATCTCTGCCGTCTGCTTTCACTTTGTCAAAAATAGCTTTTACAGCATCTTTATCAACATCACTTATGTTATCAATAACATCGTCATATACTCTGTTTTCGAGTTTTGCATATCTTGTCATTGCTTGAAGCGCTTTTACTGCAGTTTCAGGGAATACGTATGTTGGTACGCCGTTTTCTCTTAAAATATCATTTGCTTTTTCAAAGGACGGACCGCCCATGTTTACAACAATAATAGGTTTGTCAAATTCTTTTCTCTCTTCTAAGATTGCATTTGCAATTCCGTCAGGGTCTGCAGATGCGGTAGGACAAACCATAACGATTAAACTGTCAACATTGTCCTGACTTAATACGATTTCTAATGATTCTTTGTATCTGTGTACCGGTGCATCTCCCAGTACGTCAATAGGGTTTTTTGCACTTCCTTCTTCAGTAACACATTTTTTCAGTTTTGCAGTGGTTTCCTCGTCAAACTGAGCAAGTTTCAATCCGGTTTTTTCCATTGCGTCTACGGTAACTACTCCTCCACCACCGGCATTAGTGACAATTGCCACATGGTCTCCTTTTGGAAGCGGTGCTTTGGAGAATGCTAAACCTAAGTCAAATAATTCTGCCATGGTTTCTACACGGATAATTCCTGATTGGCGAAAAGCGGTATCAAATGCCAAGTCACTTCCTGCAAGTGCTCCTGTGTGGGATGATGCTGCTTCTGCTCCTGCGGAACTTGAACCTGATTTAAGTACGATAATCGGTTTTTTATGTGCAGTTTCCCTCATGGTTCTTATAAAGTCTTCATCTTCAGAAATAGATTCTAAGTAACAGATGATTACTTTTGTCTCATCATCTTCTGCCAGGTATTGTAATAATTCAATTTCACTTACTCCTGCTTTGTTACCTAAACTTATAACTTTACTGAATCCAATTCCGGAAGTTACACTCCAGTCGATGATAGCTACCATCATAGCTCCACTTTGTGAAATAAATGCCATATTTCCTTCTGGTGGCATCATTTGTGAAAATGATCCGTTTAACGGTGTATGTGAATCAGTAATTCCTAAACTATTTGGTCCAATAATATTTATAGCATATTCTTTACCAAGTGCTGTTAACTCAGCTTCTAATTTAGCACCTTCTTCCCCCACTTCTTTAAAACCAGCAGTAATAACTACCATGTTTTGCACACCGATTTCACCACATTCTTTAACAACAGTATTTACAAATACTGATGGAATGGTAATTATTGCCAAGTCTACTGTTTCTGGGATGTCTTTTATATTTGCATATGCTTTTTTACCTAAAATTTCGCCGCCTTTAGGGTTTACAGGATAAATTGTGCCTTTAAAACCATCGTTGATAAGATTATCGACTATGATGTGCCCAACTTTTCCTGGCGTATTGGATGCTCCAATTACAGCGACAGATTTCGGTTTAAACATTTTATTGAGATCTATCATAAGTTTGTCTCCTTATTGATTTAATCAATAATTTATAATGATAAATAATTATAAATTATGGTAATTGTAATTTATGTTATACTATTATTTAAATATATTGTTTAACAATTAAATTAATCTGCTAATTGATAGTTTTAAGAAATTTTAACACTTCTTTTTTATTTATTGCAAACAAACAACATCTTTCATTTTATTTCAATCTAATATTAACCTTTATAATATAGGATTTGTATATAAATATATAGATTTGTTAAAAAATTGATATTTCAAATATTTTAAACATATTTAGTCAAATATCAAAATTAGGAGATAATATGAGCTTAATTATTGCTTACATAGGTAAAAAAGGATGTGTAATGGCAGCGGATAAAAGAAGAATAGGATATTTTGGTGATAAGGAGAATTTAAAGTTATTGGAAGAGGAATTATACAGCGGATCAATCGGTAATGATGATGAATTTTTATCAAAGGCATCAGAACTTGGAATTTCAATTAAGATTACTGACGATGCCAGCAAATTGAAGGTAGTCGGAAACTCCATCCGCGGGGAAGTAAGTACTAAAGGAACTTTCGAGACAAAAAGAAGAAGGATTTACGGAACAACCAACGGTTATCAGATTATCGAATTATTGGGTTCTGAAGTTAAGTCACGTAAAGCAGGTGAAAGCGGAGTTATTATTTTCGGTAATAATTATGCAAAGCAATTGGCTGAAACTTTAATTTCAAGAAAATGGAAAGCATCTTTTAGTTTAAGGTATATGGGAGATGTATTTGAAAGCATATTAAAAGAGGTTTCTTCTAAAACACCTACTGTCGGTGACAACTGTGACGTGCTAATGCAGCAACCAAAATTCACAGCATCCGACGCCCAGAAACATTTAAACATAACTATTGACAACGATATTAAAGTATTGACTAAGTTCAGACAGGAACTGACTGAACAGCTTGTCCAACAGAGCATTGAAATAGACCTTGCAAATAAAATACTTGATGAAGGTAAAATAGGTCGTGTGGTGTCTGTTGATGGAAATATGTTGCAGATTCAATTAAATGATAAGACACAGGCTTTAAAAGCAGACGGCAGTTGGAAACAGTTGGCTGGGCCTGGACAAAATGTATTAATGATTACTGAAAAGGATGATGTGGAAATCGGAGATGAAGTTGTTATTGAAGACGAAAACCTCTGCCTTAAAAAAGATAAATCCTCTCTTAAATGTGATATAATTTTATGTTCATTATAAAGGCGGTTTAAATGAAAATTACATTTTTAGGAAGTGGCGGGGGAAGGTTTTCCGCTATTTCCCAGAGAAGGATGACTGGGGGTTTTAGAATTGATAATCTCAATGGCAAGAATTATCACATAGATCCAGGTCCTGGAGCCCTTGTTAGAACTTACCAATTCGGATTTGATCCCCGTAATTTAAATGGTGTTTTTGTTTCCCATGCACACACAGACCATTATAATGATGCTGAAATTCTCATAGAAGCAATGACTAAAGGAATGACTAAACAGAAAGGTTGTATTTTTGGAAGTGCAAGTGTTTTAAAAGGCTTTGAGAAATGGGGGCCATGTATTTCCGATTACCATCAGTCAAAGTCAAAAGTATTTGTAATGAACCCTGATAAGGTTTGTGAAGTTGACGGGATTAAGATAAAAGGTACTGAAACCCACCACGGCGATCCTGTAGGTGTTGGATTTCAAATAGATTATAATGGATTTAAATTATCCTACACTGCAGATACCAGCTATTTTGATGATCTGGCTTATTATCATGAAGGTGCAGACATACTGATGGCCAGTGTGTTAAGGCCGGGAGATAAAACAATACCTGGACATATGTGTTCACATGACTTTATTGCCTTGATTGAGAAAGTAAAACCGAAAGTTGCTGTAATGACTCATTTGGGCCTTAAAATGATATCCAATAATCCTGTTGTTGAAGCTAAAAAGATTTCTAAAGAGACAGGAGTTAAAACAATAGCTGCATTTGACGGATTGTCATTTAATATAAACTATAACAACCCTAAAAAATTCAGGCTGATCTCACTTAAGGACGTTGAATCTTCAGTTCACAGCACTAGTCATTCATTATTCAACAGCGGCAGAAGGAACTCATATCAGGCTTCCTTTAAAAATAAAGAGTTTGATGAGCTTTCCATAATAAAGAGAAATTAAATTTTTCTCTCTAAGTTGGTGGGATGGATAAATCCTGAGCGAATCATATGGTCTGCAAGAACAATTGCAGTACTTGATTCGGCCACTGCAGTTACTCTAGGACAGATACAGGGGTCATGACGTCCTTTAATTTCTATTTTTTCATTTTCCATTTTTTCTAAGTTGACTGAATCCTGACATTTTGAAATTGATGGTGTAGGTTTGATTGCTATTCTTGAAACAATGGGCATTCCATTGCTCATTCCGCCGATAATTCCTCCTGAATTATTGGTTTTTGTTGTTATTTTATTGTCATTAATTTGGTATTCATCGTTAATCTCGGAGCCGGAATAATTGCTTACATCAAAACCAAGGCCGATTTCAACCCCTTTAACAGCTCCGATATTCATTAAAATTCTTGCAAGGTCTCCGTCAAGTCTCTCAAAAATAGGTTCTCCTAATCCTTGAGGAACTCCAACGGCTATTGTTTCTACAATTCCTCCAACAGAATCCCCTTCCTGCTTTTTAGCCAAAATCAGTTTTTCCATTTTTTGAGCGGCTTTTAAATCAGCGCATCTGATTGGGTTTTTTTCGATGTTGTCTTTTATGGTGATGTATTCCTGCGCTTCGGCTTTAATATTTCCGATTTGAGTAACGTGGGATATGATTTCGATTCCTTGCGTTTTTAAAAGTTTTTTAGCTATTGCGCCACCGATAACATGTCCGACAGTAACTCTTCCGCTTCCTCTGCCTCCGCCATTATAGTCATAGTTTCCATACTTCATCATCCAGCCATAATCTCCGTGAGATGGGCGGGGTGTATTTTTAAATTGCGAATAGTCTTTGGAATGTTGGTTTTTATTAAAAATAACGCCTGTAATTGGTGTGCCGTCGGTTTTACCTTCAAATATTCCTGAAAGAATCTGAACTTCATCATCTTCTTTTCTGGAAGTGGTTATGCTGCTTGTTCCAGGTTTTCTTTTATCAAGTTCTTTTTGAATGTCCTCTTTTGTTAATTCAAGATTGGCAGGACATCCATCAATAATCGCGCCTACAGCCGGACCGTGACTTGATCCAAAGCTTGTTATTTTAAATTTTTCACCAATTGAGTTTGACATGTTCAACCTCTTTTTAATAACTATTATAATAATATCTGTTTTTAAATTATATTAAAGTCTACCATGAATATGCTGGATTTAATATTTTTCCACAAATTTAATTAATAATTTTAATCTTAATTATAAACTAAGTGATTGTTATGGAATTCCCAACTACAAGAATGAGAAGACTTAGGAAAAATGCCAAAATTAGAGATATTGTTCGTGAAACTAAACTTCTAAAAGAAGACCTGATTTATCCGATATATTTTAAAGAAGAGCTTCAGGCAATGGAGAAAGAGGAAATTTCATCTCTTCCCGGTGAATTTAGATATTCCCTTGATAGTGGTGTTGAATTTGCAAAGAAACTTGAGGCAAAGGGATTAAAATCAATTATTGTATTTGGCATACCGAAAGAAGAAACCAAGGATGAAATCGCATCTCCTGACTATTCTGCTACAGGTATTGTTCAAAAAGCTATTAGAAGACTTAAAAAAGAAACAGATCTTGTTATAATTAGCGATGTATGTTTGTGCCAATACACTTCTCATGGCCATTGCGGTATGATAAAAGAAAATGATGATGCTGACGATGGAATTGAAATTTTAAACGATGAATCACTGCCTTATATTGCAAAAGTCGCATTATCTCATGCAGAGGCAGGTGCCGATATTGTTGCACCTTCGGATATGATGGATGGCAGGGTAAAAGCTATTCGTGAAATTTTAGATGAAAATGGGTATTGTAATGTAATGATCATGTCTTATTCAGCAAAATACGCTTCAGCATTTTATGAACCATTTAGAGTTGCAGCATGTTCATCACCTCATTTAGGTGATAGAAAATCTTATCAGATGGATCCTGGAAATGCAATAGAGGCGATTCGTGAATGCGAACTTGATGTGATTGAAGGATGTGACTTTTTAATGGTAAAACCTGCACTTCCATACCTTGATGTGGTCCGCATGGTTCGCGATGAGTTTATGCTGCCTTTAGTTGCATACAATGTAAGCGGGGAATATTCAATGATTATGGCGGCTATTGAAAAGGGATTCTTGACTGAAAGGGCAATTACAGAATCATTGCTGTCAATAAAAAGAGCAGGGGCAGACTTAATAATCACAAATTTCGCACCCTACCTGCTTTTTAATGATGTGATAGAATGAAAGCAGAAGAAATTGCAAAAATGGCTCAAATCGCTTCAGCCCTTGAAGTAAGCGGATATCCGAAACCTGGAAATGTTCACAGAACTCGTGACTATGAGGATATGGTTTTCGAAGACTTTATAATCAGCGGAATTGTAATTGGAGATGCTGTTCGTGAAGCATGCAGTGAAGTTGATATTGAAAACCCTCTGCTGGGCAAATACATCTTGCAGGCAGTAGCCGAAACCGATAAATGGATTAATAACAACACTAATCTTGGAATCGTCATGATGATTACTCCAATCGCAGCAGCAGCAGCCATTAGCAGTTCATTTGATGAAATCCGTGAAAATGTTAAATTATTGATGGCAAATACTTCTGTTGATGATGCATGTGATTTGTATGATGCAATTAATATTGCAGATGCCGGGGGAATGGGTAATCAGGATGAATATGATGTGGCCAGTGACGATGCCAAAAATGAGCTTAGAGAAAATAAACAGACCATGTATGATGTTTTAAAAATTTCAGCTCCATGGGATATGTTGGCGCGTGAGATGACATCGGACATGCCGGCTGTTTTTGAAATAGGTTATCCTGCTTATCATAAATTGGCACAGGAGAAGTCTAAAAATGACAGTTGCATTTTAACATTCCTGACAATATTGTCACAAGTTCCTGATACCTTAATTTCAAGAAAATACGGGGCAGATGAAGCTATAAAAATTTCTATGATGACTAGGGATTTACTTAATTTAAAAGACGAACCTGATTTTAAGGATAAACTTAAGGAATTTGATGAGTTTCTCTTTAAAAATAAATATAATCCCGGAACAACTGCAGACTTAACGGCAGCTTCAATTTTTGTAAGCTATTTAAAGGATAATTTTCATTAAAAAATTCTCTTCCTTACTTTTTTTTTATTATTTAAGCATCCAAAATGCGTATTTTATCTGATAATCTTTTTCATCACATTTAAAACAGTATTTCAAACAAATGAGTTGTATTTCTTAATTATATAGTTATATTCTCTTTTCAATAACTATTTAAGGATTAAATTCAAGATTATTACATAACTGTGTTGAATTTCAGTTGAAATTTTAAAATTAATGGGGAATTTAAAATGAAAATCGAATACAATAAAAATATTGAATATCCTCCTTTGATTGAAGATTTGGTAAGTGAGCTACTAAAAGATGATTTTGTCCATTTTAAAATATTATGTGCAAATGAAGTTCATCATTTCAACAAAGAAGAAGATACAATCATTAAATTTGAAAGCACATACGTAAAAGAAACTAGGGATAACGGAGATATGCTCTACATAGCTTATCCGGATATTTTTAGAGTTAAACTATATCGGGACGCATCACAATATCTTGAAGATAAAAAGAAATCCGATGCATTCAACGAGGTTGATTGGACAGGCAATAGAATCATATTCTAATCAACTTTTTTATTTTTTTTTTTTTAAGCATCTAAAAATCACTTTTAGGTTGTGTTCTGTTTTTTGTAGTTTGATTTTCGTGTTTTATGTTAAATTCCCAATTTCCCTGATTGGAATCTGTTGTAATCAGATTCTGGTTTTATTTCCCCATACCTCCTGCTTCTTTTCTTCTTTTCATAATTTCTTATTTTTTTCTGTTGTGATAATCGCAAGTTGTTAATTGGGTAAACCTTAGGGAGTTTTATAGTTTTGCTGGTTTAATCAACTAATCATTTCCCAGATATTAATGAATAGCTGCTTTTTAAGACAAATCCGAAAATTAAATATTAAATTGAAGATATCTGATAAAGAAATCAGAATTTCATGGGCAACATGATTTAAAAAATTTTCTTGCAAATGCAAAATCGGATTTCTGCAATGTAATTTTTTTAATAATTTTTTTCTTTATTGTATTTTTTTGATTTTAACATTATCTTTATAAATAATTTTGAACATATATTATTATATTATTAATTTATAATTTTTGGTGTTTAAATGAGTGAGGATATTAAAAAAACCATTAATGAATTGCATATTTACGAAAAGAAACTTTTAAAAGAATTGGAATCAAATCCTGATGCAAATCCTGAAGACATTGCTCGTAAAACCTCTATGGACATTAAATCAGTTATGAGTGCGGCAGGATCTCTTGCTTCAAAAGACATTATTGAAGTGGAAAAGGATGTTGAAGAGGAAATCTCCCTATCTGATGCAGGTTTGGATTTTGCAAATAATAAACTTCCGGAACGTAAAATTCTTGATGTTTTAGCCGATAAAAAAGAGATACACATGAAAGATTTGGCCAGCGCTTCTGGACTTGATAAAAAAGAATCCAACATAGCTATTGGATGGTTACGTCGTAAAAACTGGGCTCAAATCGATAAGGGTGTTGTTAAAGTCACTGATATGGGAGTTAGTTTTAAAGACAGATTAGGCGATGATGAAGAGTTATTAAGTAAATTGGCCGAAACCAAAAAAATTATCAAAGACAAATTGTCCGATGATTTGTTGGACGGATTTAAAAAGTTAAATGACAGGAAAAATATATTGAATATTAAAAAGAACACCTCACATTCTTTTAAACTTTTGGATAAAGGTGATGCAATTCTTAAACATGGTTTCACTATTCAAAAACAGGCTACTCAATTAACACACCAACAATTAAAGGATGGGGAATGGAAAAATTTACAGTATCGTCCTTACGATATCACTGCTGAAGCTCCAGTTGTTTTTGCAGGTAAAAAGCACCCTCTAAGAATTATCATTGATGAAATTAGGGAAATATTCTTGAATATGGGATTTTCAGAAGACAACGGGCATTATGTTGAATCAGCATTCTGGAACTTTGATTCACTTTTCCAGCCACAGGACCATGCAGCTCGTGAAATGCAGGACACATTCTATTTAAAAAATCCCTTAACCTGCGATTTACCTGATATGGATTTGGTAAAGCTCACTGCTGAAACTCATGAAACCGGTGCGGATACGGGTTCAATCGGCTGGCAATATGATTGGGATGAAGATATTGCGCGCCAGAGTGTTTTAAGAACCCATACAACAGGAATATCTACAAAACATTTATTCCAACATGAACCTCCAATAAAGATGTTTTCAGTTGGAAGGGTATTTAGGAGAGAAACTTTTGATTACAAACACTTGCCTGAGTTCCATCAGGTTGAAGGACTTGTCTGTGATGAGGGCATCAGTTTCCAAAATCTTTTAGGAACTTTAAAAGAGTTTTATAAAAAATTAGGTTTTGAAGTAAGGTTCAGGCCTGCTTACTTCCCATACACTTACTTGTCAACTGAAACCGAAATTTATCTCGAAGAAAAGGAAAGCTGGATCGAGCTTGGAGGGGCAGGAATGTTCAGGCCAGAAGTATTAAAACCTTTAGGCATCAGCCAACCTGCACTGGCTTTTGGTCTGGGCATTGAAAGACTTGCAATGATTAGATATGATGTGGAAGACATTCGTATGCTTTACAAAAGTGATATCAATTGGCTTCGCCAATTGCCTATTGACAGGGGAGTCGAATTATAATGTCAATTAAGCTTGTTTCTTGGAATGTTAACGGCATTAGGGCTGTTTGTAAAAAAGAAGAGTTTTGGAACTGGTTTGATAATGCCGATGCCGACATTATCAACTTTCAAGAAGTAAGGTCCACTAAAGATCAAATTCCTAAGAAATTAGCTGATGCTGACGGTTTTCATCAATTTTTCAATGAAGCTCAAAAGAAAGGGTATAGTGGTGTTGGAACATACTCTAAATTGGAACCTGCTAAAATCGTTAGGGGTTTGGGCATTGAAGAGCTTGACGGTGAAGGAAGAGTTTTAAGAATTGAATATCCTGACTTTATTTTATTTAATATTTATTTCCCGAATAGCGGCATGAAAGCTAAAAGACTGGACTTTAAAGTTGAATTCTGCAATGCTTTATTGGACCAGCTTGTTGATTTGAAAAACAGGGGGAAAAATTTGGTTATCACCGGTGATTATAATATTGCCCACAATCCGATTGATGTTTATAATCCTAAAAACTGTGAGGGAAAATCAGGGTATTTGCCTGAAGAACGTGAATGGCTTGATAAATTAGAAGAAGCGGGTTTTGTTGATACTTTTAGAATCTTTGACAAAGGCGAGAATAACTTTACCTGGTGGAGTTACAGGACTCGTGCACGTGAGAGGAATGCCGGCTGGAGATTGGATTATTTTTATGTAAATGAGGAAATGAAAAATAATGTAAAATCTGCCGGAATATTAAATGATGTATATGGTTCTGACCACTGTCCTGTGACCCTGGAGCTTGATTTTTTAAAATAAACAGTTATTGGTGATTACAGTACTGTTTTCACATCACCAATATCATCAATGATTGTAATATCTAATTTTTCTTTTTTAATGTAATCCCTGTCTTCTTCTGTAATAACTGAATTTACAAGAATAGCACTCATTCCAGCATTAACTGCACCTAAAGCATCTTCTTTAAGTTTATTTCCAATCATTACGGATTTTTCAGGATTGCCGTCCATCTTTCTAAGTGCAACATCATAAATCAGCTTGTTGGGCTTTTCCTTACCAACCTCTTCAGATGTGATTACTGCATCGAAAAATGAATAAACGTTGAGTCTGACTAGTTTTTCCCATTGCTTAATTGTTATTCCATTTGAGATTACTGCTAAACGATATCCCTGGCTTTTAAGGTAAATTAATGTGTCGATAGTTTCTGCATAAGGTCTTAAAAGTGCCATTTTAACATTGTGGTATGTAACTATCCCCAGAGCTATAAGCATAGGATCTTCATGGCCCAATACTACTTGGGTTAATACATTAAAGTGTCTGTTGTAATTTGATCCTTTCTCACGTATGATTGTTTTTAAAACACCATAGGCCTCATCCTTATCAAGAGGTAAACCGTTGTCCACCATCAATCCGATAGCTGCTTTTCTTGCAGTTTCAGCAAAGTTTGAAGTATCCAATAATGTTCCATCTATATCAAAAAAGACTACGCGGTCATCATTATTTTTAATCATATGGTTCTTTATATAATTTTAAAAATATTTAAATTTTTAGAAGAAAGCATCTAAACTTTGTTGGATTTCACCGCGGGCCATATCTTCCAGGTCCCTTTTTGTATATCCGAAGGAGTACATTATCCTTTCAATAGCCGGAATTAACTGGTTGTTGATGTAGTAATCCTTGTCATACTCAAATCCTTCACTATACTCATAAGGAACGGCTCTTTGGCTAATTGAACCTTTTCCTTTAACAATTATATACTGGATAATTGTTCCCCGCGCAACTTTAATGCCGTGCTCTTCGATTTTTCTTGCAGCCACTACGTGAGGTCCGATTTGTTTGTATTTATCAAGGGGTTTGGTGATTTGTGTATGTATAATCATTTCCTTTTTGTCAATTTCACCGTTTTTAATCTTTTTTAAAACTTTTTTAACGTGGGCAATGGCTTTATCAGAATCTCCTTCTTTTAAAATGGCCATCAAAACAGATTCCTGTGTTTTCTTAACGATAGGCGCCCAGTCTCTTCTAACAAGTTCCAATCCCTTGGCTATAATTTCCCCATCTTCAATTACGGCATATCTTTTTTTACTTACGAAAAATCCTCTTCTGTAAAATCCCTCATACTCTAATTCCATGCTTTCTGGAAGGGTTGAGTTAAGATATTTCAAGAATATCTGGGCCTGGGCCTTGATTTCCTCTTCAAGTTCTAACTGTTCTTTTGTCTCACTTACCAAAACTGACACCTAATTTAGATTTTGATTTAGCTATTAATAATATTTTTCTAAAACAACTTTTTGAAATTATTTCAATTTTCATGCCTTATTATGATAATATTTGCTCAATACTGTCTTTAAATTACTTTTCAAATGCTCTTAGGTGTTTTTTATATGTTGAATTAAATATAATATGTTTGAGGTTTGATATAATGAAAAAAAGGTTAATTTCAAGCTATGATGAGGTAAGTGATACTTTTGTTGGGAAAGTTGACGGACAAAAGGGTTTTTGCGCCGATTTTGACATTTCAGGTGGAATCTTTTTGGGAATTGATAAAAACAATTTTCCAAATTCAATTTATGTAAAAAATGCCTCTGAAGTGTTAAATATACCGAAACAGATTTTGGAAAATTCGAATGTTAAAATAAAGATAAACTGTGATAGAATATGTTTGCATTTCAACATGTCTATCGAGGATTTGAGCATCTGTTCGGTTAAATGTAAAAACAAATTCCAGATTCCCTACATGAATTTTGAAATGGATAGTAACTATTAAGTTACTGTCCTAATTAACTTTATAATATAATAATGTTAAATATTAAGATAACTCTTATACAGGAGGAAGATATCTTGGAAAACCCAAAAATTAATGTTGGCTCAGGAGATGAAATTGTAATTGTGGTTCCTGAGGATTTCGACAGCGATGAGTTAGTAATAGATTTAGATGAATTAGGTATTGATGTTGAAAGTTTAGATGATGATGTTAATATCGTTATTCAGGTAGAAGGCGCTGATGAAGTAGAAGAAGAATTTGTTGATGATGAAATCGTTGAGGAGCCAATGGAATGGTTTTTCGATGATGACCCATATGGTATCGTATATTATGAATTTGTTGATGAAAACTGATAATAGGTGGAATTAATGAATAAGGATATTCCATATTATTTTTACGATGAAGAAGGTCAGATAATCTCCAACAAAGAGGCTTACATTGATGACGATGACTTAAAGGAGTTGCTAATATCTTTTTTAGGTGATGATGTTTCACCTGAAGAAATTGATAAAATATTAAAAGCCACTAATGATAAAAGCATGTCTGAAGAAGATTTTGACAAACTAATTGATGAATTCATTTTAAAAAATAAAAAATAAAATTGTCCTTTTTACCTTTTAAAATAAAACATTTATATATGATGATAGAGTAATATTTAATTATCATTATTCATTAAGACTCTTTTTTGCTCTCAAAATTAAGTTATCAAATTATCTTGCAGATGATTTAATTGAAAAGAGGATTATTGACAGCGATTATTAATTTATAAATTATATTTATTAGGTGAAATAATGGCAATTTCTCAAGGAAAATCAACTAGAAGTCCTTCCGGTGCAAGAAATGTTGCAAACCGTGGAAAAAGAAAATCCGAATTAGGAAGAGACCCAGCAGAAACTAGATTAGACGAAAAAAAATTAAGAAAAATTAGAACCCGTGGCGGAAACGAAAAACTCAGATTAGCTACTGGTAACAAAATCAATTTAACCGGCGCTGATGGTAAAACCAAAGTTGTGGACATTCTCAACGTAGTTGAAAACACTGCAAACCCTAACTACGTAAGAAGAAACATCATTACCAAAGGTGCTATTGTAGAAACTCCTGAAGGTAATGCTAAAGTAACATCCAGACCTGGTCAGGATGGCGTTATCAACGGAATTTTAATTTAAAGATTTTTCTTTAAATTCTCTTTTTTTTTAACTAAATTAATATACATGTTTTTACAAATATCTTTTTATTAGATTATTTAATAATCAGGAGATAAAATGTCAGAAGATAAAATTAGTATGAATCATGGTGCTGGTGGAGAGGTAATGGCTAATTTAATCGCCAGTACAATTTTGGATAATATTACTAAAAAAAGCGTAAATGACGGTATTAGTTTAGATGCATTAGATGATGGCGCATCAATTCCTATTGGTGATGATTATGAAATTGTTTTAACAACTGACGGCCATACTATTGATCCACTATTTTTCCCTGGAGGAGATATTGGCAGAATCTCTGCTGCCGGAACTATTAACGATGTCTCAGTAATGGGTGCCCGTCCATTAGCACTTGCTAATGCAATAATCATGCAGGAAGGATTTCCAATTGAAAGTTTGGAAAAAATCATCAAATCACTAAATGAAACTTGTCAGGAAGTTGATGTTGCTGTAATTACAGGCGATACTAAGGTGATGCCTCAGGATAAACTTGACGGCATTGTTATGGTTACAACAGGAATTGGCCTTGCTAAAAAAGGCGAAGTAGTTCGTGATTCAACTTTGGAAGTTGGAGATAAAATCATCATCACCGGCAGTTTAGGTGATCACGGAATGAGTTTAATGTCTTTTAGAGAAGGTTTCGGATTTGAAACCGATTTGAAATCTGATGTTGCTCCGATGTGGAATATTATTAAGAAAGCTTTGGAAATTGGTGGAGTTACTGCTATGAAAGACCCTACTCGTGGCGGTTTTGCAAATGCCATTAATGAAATGGCGTCAAAAGCTGGTGTGGGAGTTGTTCTTGAACAGGAAGCTATTCCAATTAAGGAAGAAGTTCATGCAGTATCTGAAATGCTGGGTATTGATCCATTTGAAGTGGCTAACGAAGGAAAAGTCGTTATGGGAGTTAAAGCCGATAAAGCCGAAGAAATACTTGAAGCTATCAAAGGCGAAAAATACGGTGAAAACGCAGCTATTATTGGTGAAGTAGTCGAAGGGGATTATGTTGTGGTTAATACTCCTATTGGTGGTGAAAGGATTCTTGAAGCGCCTATTGCAGATCCAGTTCCTAGAGTATGTTAAGGTGATAAGATGGCAAGTGTATTTACAAGAAGAGTCGGCGCATACATAATCGATTTCTTTGTTGTTTCAGCATTTATGTGGATTGTGTCTTATTTATTGTCTTTAGTTGTTAATCCTGCTGATTCTTATGAAATATATCATTTCTTCCCATATGTTGTCCCTGTTTTAATAATGGTTTACTTTGTTTTATGCGAAAAGCTTGAAGGAGCAAGTGTCGGCAAATCATTAATGTATTTAAAGGTAGTGTCTAACAATGGAAATTATATTTCATGGCCTCAGGCGATTGTACGTAATTTGACTAAAATTTATTGGATTCCGATTGTTTTTGATTGGGCTGTTGGAAAAATGCTGAAAACCGACAGGTTTCTAAACACCATTTCAAAAACAACAGTTATTGATGAGCTTAAATAGGCTCACTTCTTACTTTTTTTTAACTTAAATTAGTTTAAGTTTTCTTTTGTTAAACTGGATTTGTAAGGAATAGTGTTTGTTTGTTGATTTAACATGGAAATATTAAATAATCAAACTTCTCCTTTTTTAAATTCACTTGGTGTGAAATAAGATACATTGGCGAAACCGTTGTCAAGCAGTTCTTTATTAACGTCAATGGTGTCTGTATAAACAATAGCCACTATACGACCATATCTGTCTTCAGGCTGTTTATCGTCAATATCCAAATATACGGTTTTTCCAAGACAGTTGTCCTTAACAAACTGTTTGGCTTCAGGTTTTGGGCTTCCTATCTGATTTAACTGAACTTTGCCGACGCCATAAACTTGTATGGTATTTCCATCAATCACATCTACGCATTTTCCTGTCTTCTCATAGTGGACAGTCTTATTGTTGATTATCAGTGTTCCGGTTTGATTTTTGGAAGTTGCATTGTCTTCTAGAAATGAATTCGTTAGGCTTAAAGTTGTTGTAATTAAAAATGCTGTCAGCAGGATAATTGAAATGGTTTTTTTATTCATTTTAATCTACTGGGCATGTTCGCAGTCATGTTTGAATCTGCAGGAGTGGCATTTTTTAGGATTTTTTGTCGGCATAAATGGTTTGGTTCCATCAAACAACCTGTGCATCCTTTTGATGGTGTATTCAATTTCCTTTTCAACATCAGGAGTGAATATTTCAATCCAAAAGAGATTTTCAGTGCCTCTTTCACGAAGTGCAGCTTTGATTTTTCTCTCATCCCCCACCATATCTTTATAAGCAAGACAGTAGGCTCTTACCTGATTCATTGTTGACTGGTAGGGTGTTCTTCCGGGTTTGTCATCGATTATCACTATTTCGTCAGGTTTCATTCTTATTTCATCGATATATCCTCTAATCCCGTAAGAAGGTGAAACAACAAAGCATTCTCTTGACATTATTGCCTTTTCTTTTGAAGTTTCAACGGCTTCGGGAAGTGTTGTTGGTGTTGCGTCCTGTTTGAAAATGTCCTCAAGCTGCTGGTGAACAGCACTTCCGTGTGTCATTTCAGGTGTTGAAGGTGTTCTTATCCCTTTGACATGCTCGAGATATAGCTGATACTCGCAGTATCCTTGCTGATTCAACCAGCTAATTGGGAAATTGTTTTTATCTTCAATTATCTGAAGACCTTTTACTGAAGGGTGGTCTTTAAATTCATGTTCTTTTGAATATTCGATGATATTTTTTTGCTCCATAATCTGTTATATATTTTTCAAAGTATAATTATTTATCTTTCAAAATCAAAACTAACTTTATGCATTATATCACCTCGAAAAGTATACTGTCGCCAAAAAACGGAATGAACATCTACAGGGGCTGCACTCACGGTTGTATCTATTGTGATTCCAGAAGTGAGATTTATAAAATGGAACATGAATTTGAAGATATTGCCGTTAAAAGAAATTCGTTAAGTCTTCTTAAAAAACAACTCATTAAAAGACCGAAAGCCATGATTGGAACCGGTGCAATGTCTGATCCCTATATGCCTCTTGAAAAAAATCTAGAATTCACACGCAAATCATTGGAATTGATTAACAGATATGGATTTGGATTTACCTGCATTACAAAATCTGATCTTGTGCTTAGAGACTTGGATCTGCTTAAAAAAATCAATGAAAAATCAAAAGTTGTTGTCCAAATGACAATAACCACTGCAGATGATGACCTGTGCAAAATTTTAGAACCTGGTGTATGTGAAACATCAAAAAGAGTAGATGCATTAAAGAAATTAAACAAAGAAGGCATCCCCACTGTTGTTTGGCTATGTCCTATTCTGCCTTATATTAACGACACGTCTGATAATATTAACTCTATTTTGGATTTCTGTATTGATGCCAATGTTAAGGGCATATTATGTATTGAGATGGGCCTTACTTTAAGAAAAGGCAATCGCGAGTATTTCTACAAAAAATTAGACCAACACTTTCCGGGTCTTAAGGAAAAATATATTGAAGAATTCGGAAATAGATACTCCCTTCCAAGTCCAAATTCTAAACAGTTAATGTCTATTTTTAATAAAAAAACACAGAAACACGGACTCATGAACAATCCTCAGGAAATATTTCAGTATTTATCCCATTTTCCTCAGAAATCTCTTCAATCTAAATTAATCTAAATTGTTATATAGTTATTTCATCAAATATTTATGTAATGTATTTTGATGACTTGGATATTTCAGATAATATTAAAAAGGCCATAAAAGAAATGGGATTTGCAAAAACAACACCTATTCAGGAAATGTCCATTCCCAAATCCTTAAAGGGCAGTGACATTATTGGCCAGGCACAAACAGGTTCTGGCAAGACTCTTGCTTTTGCAGTTCCAATTATTGAAAAAATTTTCATTGAAGACAGGTCTCCCCAGGCCATTGTCCTGTGTCCAACAAGAGAACTGTGTATGCAGGTGGCTGATGAACTTGCCAAAGTAGGTTCAAAAATTAAAAAACTTAAAATTTTAGCAGTTTATGGTGGCCAGCCAATAGGAAAACAAACCAGAGTTTTAAAAAAAGGCGTTCATATTGTTGTTGGAACTCCCGGTCGTGTAATTGACCATATTGAAAGAGGCAACCTGGATTTGATAGGTATTGAAAGTGTTGTTTTAGATGAAGCAGATGAAATGTTGAATATGGGATTTATTGATGATATTGAGTTTATTTTAAAAAACACTCCTGTAAACAGACAAACGCTACTTTTCTCAGCTACAATTCCCGATGAAATAAAAAAAATTGCTAAAAAATATCAGAAAAATCCAAAAACTATCAAAATAGCTTCAAATAAGAAAAACACTCCAAAAATAACACAATACTTTTTCAAATGCAATATCAAGTATAAATTTGAAGACATGACAAGACTGCTTGATGTATATGACGTCAAACTGGCATTAATATTCTGCAATACGAAAAAGGGAGTAAATTATGTTGAAAAGCATTTAAGAAAAAGAGGATATTCTGTTGACAGCCTTCATGGAGACATGACTCAAAAAGTAAGAAACCGTGTAATGAATAAATTTAGAAATGGAAACATTTCCATTTTGGTTGCAACTGATGTTGCAGCACGGGGATTGGATATTGACAATCTGGATGTTATTATCAATTACGATGTTCCCCAGAATCCTGAAAATTATATTCACCGGATTGGGCGAACTGCAAGGGCGGGAAAAATCGGATATGCTTTTACTTTAGTTTCAAGAGATGAGATTCAGAGATTCAATGCTATTAAAAAGGTCAATAAAACCAAAATTGCCGAAAAAAAGATTCCTTCATTTAAGGAAGTTGAATATATTAAAAATAACATGATTCTGGACAATGTTAAAAATCTCATTGAACTTGAAGAAGTGGATGACTTTTATCTTGAATCAGTAAAAAAGAACGTAAATAAAAAAATAAATTCAGAACTTCTGGCTGCAGGTCTGTTAAAGATGGTAAGGGAAAAGTAATTATTTTTTCCCATCGATAATATTGTATTTGATTTTTTCAGCTTCAAGTTCGCGTGTAAATGATTTGCTCATGTCCCCAACGCAAATTGCAAGAACGTTTAGTCCTTTTCGGGCAGCATTTGCAGTTGCATGTGGCGCACCGTATTCAATGTCAAGGGGAAGTCCTAACTTGTTTATAATCGCGCGGGAAACAGTACCTGCCGATGCGACCTTATTGATTTTTTCACCGCTGTTTGTTCCTTTTTCATAGACCTTTTTAATCAAGTCCAAATCGGAAGCTTTAGATCCGCCGTCTTTGATGGTCGGAACAATAATGAGGGTAACTTCCCCGTTTACAACATCAATAATTCCGGTAAGGTTGGTTAGGGAAACGTCCATATTGGCTTCTGCATCTTCTAAAACAACGCCGGTAGCATTTTCTTCTTTTTTATGAGCGTATAAAACCCCATCTTCCATGTAAAGGCCGACAAGATCTCCTTTTTTAAGGTCTTCATTTGCAATAGCTGGCCAGATGGTTTTGTAATGATTCATAGTTTCCAAAACAGAATCGGAATATTTTCTCAAGCTAATTGCGTCTTTTTTAACTTTTTCAATACCTTTTTGTGTTATTTTATAAGGTGATCTTCCATCTTTAGAACTAATGTAGTCCAGTTCGATTAAGGTTTTAATATTTTCAGAAACCGCCTGTATGGTAATTCCTAATTTATCAGCCAAATCTTTTTGTTTGAGGTGAGGATCTTGTTTTGATATTTCACTTAAAATTTGAAAATGTGTAAGAGCACCTCTTTTTTTAAATGCCTTCATCATAATTCATTCCTCAATTATAATTGATTAATTTATATATTTAATTTTATATTATATATATTAAAGTGTAAGTCTGCCATTTAGATTTTCATTAAACTCTTTGAGAAATTCGTCTTTTTTATCAATCGGAATATAAGCGCCACAAGCCATTGCGTGGCCTCCTCCACTTCCTCCGACTTGTCCTGCAACTTTGCGGATAATGTTTCCAAAGTGTATTCCGTCATAGGAAAGTAATCTTGAACATCTAAGAGACACTTTAAGGCCTGTATCGTCAGTTTGAGCAAATCCTATAATCGGTTTTTTCCAGTTGCAGTAACCTAAAATCATTCCGGTTATTGTTCCGACAATTTCTGGTTTAATTCCGGTTCCATCAAAGTATTGCAGGTTTTCCAATTCAATGATATTCGCATCATCGCTTTCTACAACACCGGATATTGCCTGAGCAAGATTGCGCCTGTGATTTAAGCTTACATCTTCAAGCTCATCAAGAGCAACAAATCTGTCTCCTTTTAAAACTTCCATGGCTATTTTTTCTTCATGATTTCTGCCGCATGCATTCATGGCTGTTGAAAATTCAGAAGCATCTCTGAGAAAACTGGAGGGATCTTCTTTTAAGAATGTGTATGAATCTCCAATGATTAACTGGGGAAGATACTGAATATATTTTCCCGGAACAACCTTTGCCAGCATTGAAAGAAGGCGTTGGAAAAGCTTGCCTTTTTCTTCCATTGTCAATTCGTTTAAAGTTTTTCGGTTGTGTTTTTCATCAATGCCCAGTTCTTCTAGAATAGCCATTGTCTCATTGGTGTTGTTTGTAATCGGCAGTTTTACATCACTAAAGTAAGAAAGGGCAACGAAGAGAGGTCTTGAGTTTCTGCCGTAAATGTTTAAATCATCCTTTGTTAGCTTGAGATATCCTCCGTCAATTGCATCTTGTTGTATTATTTCATTTAAACCTTCAAAATGGCCAGTTTTAGTGTTTTGCATATCTCCAATTGCAGATAAAACACCAATCCAGCTTAAATCAGTATATCCGAATTCCTTTCCAAGAAAATAACATAATCCTCCGCCACAAACGTCATATGACCCGTCAATGCCGTGATGCATAGGATTGATTTCTAAAAAAGTATAATTTTTGCCGGCTCTGTAATCAATATCCCTTAATGGAGGATGATGGTCCAGGATGAGGATTTTCTGACCTTCACGGGCTTTTGAGTCAACTCTTTGGCCTGAACCTAAATCTGAAAATATTGTAAGTTCGTGGTTAAGGTCCATGTCATCCAAGACGTCTAAATTTACAAACTCGATTTCATGTTCTTTATTTTGCCTGTCGAGTATGGTTGATAATATTGCACCTGAACAAATGCCGTCACAGTCAATATGTGAATAGACCTTAATGTCATTTGAGCTTTCGATAAGCTTTTTTGCTTCGAGGTATTGTTCGTGCATCGGTTGGGGTATTTGCATATTAATCAGTTTCTGAGTTCTTTGATTTTTAAACTAACTTCTCGTATAAGGTCTAATTTTGTTCCTTCCCATTCAACAAGGACTCTTCCGGATTTTTCATACCATTTTCCAGGATATGCCTTGTCTTTTTCCAAATTGTATGTAAATCCAAGTCTTTTCAGTGCTCTTTCAATTTCGTTAATTGAAGGGTTCTTAACAGACTCTTCAATAGATATTTTACGACCTTCGCTAAGGGACAAGTCTTTATTTAAATACTGTGGCCATATTGCAATCATGTCAACACCTATCTGATTTGTTTTTCAAAAATTTCTAATGCATCTTTAACTACTAAATCCATATTGTAATATTTGTATTTGGCTAATCTTCCGGCAAATATTACATTTTCTTCTTTTTCCATTTCCGCTTCGTATAATTTGAATTTATCCAAATATTCCTCTGTTGGATATGGATAACATTTCTCACCATTGAATCCTGGATATTCCCTCATGATGGCTGTCTTTCCATCGGCCTTCTGCTGGGTTAACTTTTTAAATTCGGTTATCCTTGTAAAGTATGGATGATTAGGATAGTTTACAACACCTACCTCCTGATAGGAATCCTGATTTAAGATTTCATATACGAAGTTCAGACATCTGTATAACAGTTCCCCGTACTTATAATCATAAAAGTAATCAATCGGGCCGGTGTAGATTAGTTTTTCGTAATTGATTTTATCTATATAATCTTTATAATCTGTTTTGAGGATAATTTCAATGTTATCGGATTTTGCCATGTTTTCACACATTTTTGTAAATCCTTCTTTCGGCATTCCCTGATATGTGTCTCCAAAGTATCGGTCGTCATGATTGAATCTAAAAGGAATTCTTGAAATGACGCTTGGACTTAAATCAGCTGCTGAGGTTCCCCATTGCTTTTCAGTATAGTTTTTAAACAGCTTATTGTAAATATCCCTTCCGGCATTTTTAAGAACAACATCTTCGGAGGATTTTATCTCATCAATATCTTCTTTATGCTCATCAATCCATTCCTTCATTGAATTTTCATCCAGGTCAAGGTCATACAATTTATTTAAGGTATCAATACAGATTGGCATAGGCACAAGCTTTCCATCAACATAGCTCAATACCCTGTGCACGTAATCAATCCATTGTGTAAACTGTGAAAGGTAATCGTGAACTTTTTTATCGTTTGTATGGTAAATGTGAGGACCGTATTTCTGAATCAGGAGGTCGTCCTGGTAAAAATCATAAACATTGCCTCCAATATGGTCGCGCTTTTCAATAATTAAAACTTTTTCATCCAACTGATTTGCAATTCTCTCAGCTATTGTTAAACCAGAAAGTCCGGCGCCTACAATTACATATTTATAATCGGTCATTATTTTACTCCTTTTGAATTTGAATTTTAGATTCAAGGGCTTTTGTCATTGAACTTAACAGCATTTTAGTTTTAAAATCACTTTTATGGATATTTTTAAGCTCATTTACTTTACTTAGCAGTAATTTGTTTTCTTCTCGGGTAAATGGAGAATGTTTCCATGAATTTGTCCAGTGAAACAAATGAGGATTCAGGGAAACTGTTTGAATCTCTTTTGGAAATCCTTCAGTGCATTTCCTACAGTAAATGTATGATTCCATCAGCTCACTTAATAGTTTCACATTGACGTTATTGGTAATTGATTTGTCATCAGGCAGATCCCTGATATAGTAATCATAACAAATGAAATTGTTTAAAAAGACAATGCCCTTTGCTTTTAGCAATGCTTCCAGGGAAAATGCCAGGTCATCACCTGAAACGAATGGCTGGAATCTTAAATCATTATCCATTATTAATTCTCTTTTATAAATTTTACTCCACACGGCTGGAGCCATTTTCAATAAATCAGGTTCCTGTTCAATGTTATCAACGCGGATTGTATCGAGAGGTGAGTCTCTCGGGTAAGTTACTTCCAGAGTTTTGCCGTAAAGGAATTTCTCTACAAAATTATCCCAGATAAAGTCAGGAATATCTAAAAAATTTGCAGTTTCAAGTGTTTCATCAGGATATGAATTTTCCAGACTGTCTAAATATGGTGAAAATGATTTTTGAACTTTGCCTCCATATTCAAATATTCTTCTAAAGCGTCCGAAGGCAACGTCTGCATTATTTCTTTTAACAACATTATATAATGTTTCACAGGCATCAGGTGTGTATCTGTCGTCAGGGTCTAAAAACATTATATAATCTCCACTGCAGGCTTCAATACCTGTATTTCGTGGAGTATATGCTGCACCACTGTTCTTTTCATGGTGTATTGCAGTACAACACTCATATTTTTCGGCATATTCATCTATGATTTCACCTGACCCGTCAGTCGAACAATCGTTAACCATAATGATTTCCAAGTTTTCATTTCCAATTGTCTGATTGATAAGTGAATCAATTCCTCCTCTTAGATGATCGCCAACATTAAATATTGGTAGAATAATGCTTATTTTATCATTCATTTTGTTCTCTCCATGTTTTAAATAATAATTCCATCATATCCGGAACTGTGTACGTGTCGGGGTAAATGTAGGTAATGCCATATTTTTCCAGAACTCTTGCAGTAATTGGGCCGATGCAGACTGTCAATAGGTTTTCGGATAATAAATTAGCTATTTTTTGCTTGTCTTCGGCTATTTCAAAAAAGTTTTCAACAGTCAGCGGACTTGTAAATGTGATTGCATCAATTTCTCTGTTTTCAATTTTGGAAATTAAATTTTTTATTGCATTCTTATCCATTGGAAATAATGATTTGTATGCTTCGGCTAAAATAACTTCATTTCCAAGTTCTTCCAATCTTTCGGGCAATACAGGTCTTGCAGAAGCGGTTCTGGGGATTCCAATTATCTGGTCTCTAATCTTTAGTTTTTCAAATTCCTCAATAAGGCCTTCTGCTGTGAAATCTTTGGGAATCAAATCAACCTTTAAACCATTTTCTTCAGCGAGTTTCCCAGTCTTGTTTCCAATAACTGCCAATTTACAATTGAGGCTATTGATAAAGCCGGGATAAAATTTATTTAATGAAACAATGGTTGTAGGTGATGTGAAAACAATCCAATCAAGTTCATCTTTTCTTTTAACTAACTCCTTTAAAGATTCGCTGTTTACAGGCTTCAAATCAAGTGTTGGTGCAAGAATTGCTGTTCCACCTAATTTTTCTACAATATCACAAGCCTGTTTCGCCCTGTCCTTAGGTCTTGTTATTGCAACAACGGGTTTTGACATTTATATTACCTTCATTAATTTATAATGTTCTATATTTTGTTTTTATTGGTTTATAATATTATGTTAAATGCTGTTTTTATTGGAATTGAATTGAGTTTATATATCAGATAAAATTGCTTTTTAACATTGATAGGAATCATATTGTTTGATTTGCACTATATTAATATTATTTAAAAATCTTTTCAGTGATTATGCTGGTTAATTTTTAAAAAAGTAATTATATTCGGCGGATAAGTTCAAACAAGAGAAACGCAAATTACTTTCATTGTTAAAACTTCAAACCGCTTCTTTTTAGGATTTATAATCCGCTGAAAATTTTCACATAAGGGATTTTACTTAACACATAGGGCAGCAGCCAGGATAAAAATATAATTGAAGCAAACATCACTGGAAACATTAAATGGGAATGGGGATTGTAGTAGGATAGGAATTTAACCACAAGCACATGTGAAAAATACATCCCATAACTGCACACACTTAATGAAATAATCGCTTTTCCGACGAAATTGTCTTTAATTGAGTTAAACTTGTTTAACTTGTCAAGGTATCTGACAAATATGAATAAACCTGAACCCATAAATATTATTGGAATGTTTTGATAAATTAGGCTGATTAAATTGCTGCTGTAATAATTCAAATAAACAAACACTCCTAAAGAAATTAAAAGAGTAACAAATCCTGCAATGCACATTTTAGCATCAGTTACTTTAAATTCTTTATTGGCCAAATAATATCCTAAAATTGGGTATCCAACATAACCTGCAAAATAGCTTAAATCAAAATTGGCCCATAAAGGATAGGAATTGAATGTCTTTAAAACCATTATCATAAACCAAATGGCCAAAAAGTATTTTAAACCATTCTCCCCATACTCCTTAACAAATGAATTGAGGATAGGCAAAAACAAATAAATCCCGATTAAAACCCAAAAATACCAGGTAATTGAAGGTTCTCCGATAAACACATTCCAGATAAATGTCTGATTATAACCGTAATATGTAAGCTGAGCTAAAATTAAGATAATCCAAAAAATAAAAGGATAAATAATACGTGCAAATCTCTTCTTTAAAAATTGTCCCAAATCAGGATACTCGCGGTTTAAGAGAAGCGCTCCGCTAATCATTAAAAAGATAGGAACACCTATTCTTCCAATATCATGAAAAGTCATTTGAGCAATAATTTGGGTTGTGCCGGTTAGCGGACCAAAGAAATGGTCGACATGACAAATAATAACTGCAATTATTGCAAAAGCCCTTAGGAAATCGTAATAAAATATTCTCTCTTTTTTGGGTTTGGTGTCATGATTTAAGTTTTTCATTTTATCAAGCTATTTTATTTCATTTAAATATGCTTCTGCAATTTTCAAATCTATGTTTCGAGTAATTTTAAAATTACCTGATTCTCCTTTAAATAATTTTACATCTCCGTCTCTCAGGAAGAACAGCATCATTGCTTCATCCAATGTATCTATTTCCTCCTGATTTAAATTGGAGTATATTTCCATAAATCTATTAATTTTAAAGCTTTGAGGAGTCTGGGCATGCACTAAATTCCTGCGGAGGGGAATGTCTGTTAGTTTTCCTTCTTCTTTGGTTTCAAATATAACGTCAACAGCAGGCATTACCGGACTTGCAGCATCATGGTTGATTACACTGTCAATACTTTTTTTAACTAAACTTTCACTTACGAAGATTCTGGCAGCATCATGCGTAATCAAAATATGATCTTCATCTGAGTAATTTTCTTTTATGTACTTTATTGAATTCAGGATAGTGTCATTTCGTGTTTCACCGCCAGCTATAACGGCAATTTTTTCATCATCCGGAAAATAATCGTTGATTAATTCTTTGGTTCGGTCAATAAACTTTTCAGGAGATGAAACAATAATTCTATCAATTTCATTTACTTTTAGAAATGTTTCGGTAGAATGTATGAGTATAGGTTTATCACCAACAATTTCAAACTGTTTTGGTTTATTCAAACCCATTCTGGTTCCGATTCCACCAGCAAGCATTGCTGCAAAAATCATATTATAAACCGTCCCAGAAATTATTAAATGCCAGTTTCGGATTGTTTTTTTCCACAATAACATCATATACAAAATCAACAGTCAGGCTATTGAGGTTATATTTTTCACAAATTCCTTTTAGAATAACTGTTGTGTTTCTGCCTTCAAATAGAATTCCTGACGATTTTTCATCAACAACAATCCCCTGACCATATAAAACACCTAAAGTATGGTTTCTACTAACTGATAATGTGGATGCTGTGATTATATCTCCAAATCCGCAATAATCATCAACAATGTCTCTTTTTCCACCTAAAACTTCGATAATCTCTTTTGTTTCATTATAACTTTTAGTAAATAATGCAAACCTCGCATTATCATTAATGTCCAAACCTTCACATATTCCCTGACTGATTGCAACCACATTCTTAAGAATGCCGCAGTATTCTGTTCCAATAACGTCAGTATTTGTGTTTACCTTAAACTTTTTAGTTTCTAATGAATTTTTCACTTTTGTTAAATATTCTTTATTGTCACATGCAATAGTTGTTGCAGTAGATAAATTCTGAGCCATTTCAGAGGCAATATTGGGACCTGACAATGCAACTGCCGGTCTTTTTGTTGTCTCTTCAATTATTTCTGTCATGCGTTTGTTTGTATTGGCTTCCATTCCTTTTGCAGTTGTAACCAGAATGCAGTCTTTGGAAATATAATCATTTAACTCTTCTGTCACATTTCGAACGGTTGATGATGGGATGCATAAAAAAATAATGTCTGCATCTTTCAGTTTACTAAAATCATTTATTCCAATTATATTATCTTTTAATTTTAAATTCGGATAATATTGGGAGTTGTAATGTTTGGAATTAATCTCATTACAAATCTCCTCTCTTCTTGCATATAAAAATAATTTGTCTACATTTTCAGCTATTGACTGTGAAATTGCAGTTCCCATTGCACCGCTGCCAATAACTCCAACATTTAATTTCATAGTTTTCACCGATTTAATATTCGCCAAAATCGATTTCATCGGGAGCCGGACGAAATCTTGATTCAACTGGAGGCAATTCCATATAGTTTCCATAACTTCTTTTCAAAATTTTATCGTAATTATTAGGTACATTAACCATAATATCTTCAAATTGTGCTTTTTTTGGAGGTATCCAATCCTTTTTATTGTATACGGGCATTTGACATATTGCCGGAAAATCGCATACTTCATCACAGTCTTCATATTGATATTTGGAGAAGGATTTCACGCATTTTTTCTTAATATTGTAAGGTGAAATCGGAATTATTCTTAATAAGTAATGTACTGCTTGCTGAAATATTTTTTTAAGTTTTGATTCATTGTCAAATTTAAGAAAAGCATACATTGTCAGTTGATTAAGTGAAAAACTGGTCCATTTATGGATGAACCTTTTGAATCCGTTTTTGGGAATATTGTCTAAAATAAAAACATCAATAAAAATATTTTGCGTATAATCAACTTGACTGGCCCACCATTCATTAATTACAGTATTTTTCAGCATTAATCTGCCCCATGTGTAGTGGTAGGTTTCCTCATTTAAAACATTGATGAATCTATATTTCTCATCGATATCTTCTTCAAAAATCTTATTTAATTTTTCAAAGTCTTTTCTAAACATTATAACATCAATATCATCGTCCCATGGAATGAATCCTTTATGCCGTATAGTTCCAAGTAAACTTCCTCCATAAATAAAATAAGTTAAATCGTTTTCTTCACAAACTTTAATGAAGTATTTTAAAATTTTCATCTGAACTTTCTTTAGATGTTCTAATGTTTCATCATCATATCGCTTTGACTTAAACATAGTATTTTCCGCAAATTATTTTTTTTATTAAATGATAACTTATATATTGTTAGAAATTTTTAAATATTTTCTTTTTTAAATGAATTAATAGTTATTATTATATAATTAATAATTAATTAAGGTAATATTATGAGGTCTGATAATCCGATTGTATATACATGTTTTTGCACTGATGTTATTCATGATGGTCATTTAAATTTAATTAATGAAGCTAAAAAATATGGTGATGTGGTTGTGGGTGTTCTTTGTGATTCTGAAATGGTGAAATATAATAGGTTCCCATTAAAGACAACTGAAGAACGTATGGAATTAGTTAAAGGACTTCCAGATGTAAAAAAAGTCATTGTTCAGGATAAAATAATGTATGATGATGTTGTTCGTGAACTTCGTCCAGATTACATTATCCATGGAGATAATTGGGTTGAAGACTCAATGAAAGTAATAAGGAAAAATATTATCTCTGTTCTTGAAGAATATGGCGGGGAATTAATTGAAGTTCCTTATACTTTCAATGAAAAAATACAAAAAATTGATAGGCAGATGAGAGAAAAATTAGCCATGCCTGAGCTTAGAAGAGCAAGATTAAGGAAATTATTAAAAATCGTACCTGTTGTTAAAACAATCGAAGTCCACAGCGGATTAACCGGATTAATTGCAGAAAAAACAGTCATAGCTGATGATGAACAAATTGATCAATTTGATGCAATGTGGATTTCAAGCTTATGCGACAGTACTGAAAAGGGAAAACCTGATATTGAATTAGTTGATATGACTTCAAGATTCAGAACAATCAATGATATTATGGAAGTTACAACAAAGCCGATTATCTTTGATGGGGATACTGGTGGAATCGCAGAACACTTTGTTTATACAGTTAGGTCTCTTGAAAGAATGGGTGTTTCAGCAGTTATTATTGAAGATAAAATTGGATTGAAGAAAAACTCCCTTTTCGGAACAGAAGTGGAACAAACTCAAGATGAAATTGAACATTTCTGTGAAAAAATATCTGCAGGTAAGAATGCGCAAATATCTGATGATTTCATGATTATTGCAAGGATTGAAAGCCTTATTCTTGAACAGGGTATGGAAGATGCACTTAAAAGAGCATTTGCGTTTCGTGATGCTGGTGCAGATGGAATTATGATTCACAGCAGAAGAAAAGAACCGGATGAAATTTTGGAGTTCTGTGATAAATTCAGAGCGAAAGACAGTGAAACTCCAATCGTTGTCGTTCCATCTTCGTTTAATACAATCACTGAAGAAGAATTAACTGCACATGGAGTTAATATAGTAATCTATGCAAATCAGTTATTGCGGGCTGCTTTCCCGGCAATGCAAAATGCTGCGAAAAGCATTTTAAAACATCACAGAGCACATGAAATTGATGAGGAATTATTATCTATTAAGAAGATTATTACATTGATTGATGAGTTATAAGGCGATTAAATGTCAAAATATGCAATTTTATCAGACATCCATGGGAATTTATTTGCCCTAAAAGAAGTTTTTAAAGATTTAATTAAACAGGATATTGATTCCGTAATTCTTTTAGGGGATTTAATTGATTATGGAATGCAATCAAATGAAGTTGTTGATTTTATCCGCGATAATTTTTCAACAAAAATTATTTGCAATATTTTGGGAAATCATGAAAAAGCTATTTTGACAAAAGATTTTAACCATTTTTCAAGTACAAGAGGTGTCGAATCGGCACAATTCACCGATTCAATATTAACTAGTGAATCTAGAGATTATTTAAATAACAATTTGGTTCAGGAAGGCAAATTTGAATTTGAAATAGGTGAAAAACATGTTTTAGCCGTCCACGGGTCTTTAGATGATCATTATTGGAAAGCAATTTTTCCAGATAATCTAAATGGAAATTACATTGATTATGATATTGTTCTATCGGGACATTCTCATTATCCTCATGTTTTTCAAAAATTTTATGAATTTGACAATCCTGATATGAGAAACAGAAAATCAGTATTATTTATTAATCCAGGTTCTGTTGGCCAACCTAGAAATCATAATCCCAATGCTCAATATGCAGTTTTAAACACTAATTTGATGTCCGTTGAATTAAAATCAGTTGAATATCCTAAACATGATGCAATGGATTTATATGATGGGAGTGTTGATGATTTTTATAGAAAAAGATTAGAACATGGAATTTAAGGTGACTATTATGAAAATATTATATGTAATTAGTGGCGTTACCGGAATGACTGGTAATGAGTTGGTTCGTCAATTATTAAATCAAAAGGACGATGAAGTAAAAGTCATTGGTTTTGATAACTTTTATGCATCTTCAATCGATACTGTAAGCGACTGTATTGATGATGGCCGTTTTGATTTTTATGAATATGACTTAAATAATGATGAAGACATGAATAAAATCGAATCAATGGTTGTTGAAATTAAAAAGGACTTTGATGAAGTAATCTATATTAATTGTGCTGCTGTTGTTCATACAGAACATTTCTATAAGGTTTATGAAACTTATGAAACTAATGTCGTTAGTATGAATAATTTTCTACAGCAGGCCATTCGTGTAGGTGCTGAAAAATACATTAACTGCTCTACTTCAGAAATATATTCAATGAATTCTTGGAATGAAGATGGGGGAGTTAAAGAATCTGATTTTATCACTATGTCTGATGCAGAACATAGTCAAAGGACTAGTTATGCAACCGGCAAACTCTTAACTGAGTTTTTCATCAAAGATGCAGTTGACAACGGTAAAATCAAAGGATGTTCTATTCGTTTTGCTAATGTTTACAGCAAAGATGAAAAATATCCAAAGCATATTATTCCACATATTATAGATAGCTTTAAAAATAATGGGGAAGTTGTATTACTTGAAAATTCTAAAAAGAATTGCAGAACCTTTTTGAATAATTATGACAGTTGCAGTGCAGTACTTAATTTGGCAAAAACTGATTCTGCCCTTGATGGGACTATTTACAATGTTGCTACTGATGAAGAAATTTCCATTATTGATTTAACAATTTTAATTGCAAAAAAAATGGGCATTGCAGAACCAGTTATTAAATTTGAAGGTTATCGTGAATCTGATCCTGAAAGAAGATTGTTGTCAACTGAAAAAATTAAAGCAAGAACTAATTGGAAACCAATAATTGATTTAGATAAAGGATTAACTGAATGTGTTGAAAACTACACAAAAAATTAGGTGTGTAAATGAAAATTTCCATTATTACTGTTGCAGGAATTTCCACTAGATTTAATAAAGATATTCCCGAGGATGAAAAGATATTGAAATGTTTATATTATGAAGAGAATCCTCACGATACGCTGATTTTTCATATGCTTGAAAAATTAGAGAGCTATGATAAAATAATCATTGTTGGAGGATACAGGTATTCTGATTTAACCGGATATATTGATGAGGAAATTCCAGAGGTTTTGCAAGAAAAAATTATTCTTGTTGAAAATGATCATTTCAGTGATTTAAGTTCCGGTTACAGTTTATACCTGGGAATTAAAGAAGCTTTAAATAATTTTGATGAAATTGATGAAGTGCTTTTTGTTGAAGGCGATCTGGATATTGATAATGAGTCATTTGCAAAAATAGTCAAATCCGATAAAAATGTTCTAACATTTAACAGAGAACCAATTTCCTCAAACAAATCTGTTGTTCTTTATCAAAATAAAAATAATGAATACCATTACTTATTTAACAGTAATCACGGGCTGTTAAGTTTAAGCGAACCATTTAAAGCTATTTTTAATTCTGGTCAAACTTGGAAGTTTAAGGATATGGGATTGCTTAGAGAGGCAAATGATAATTTTTACAATAACCTTATTGAAGATACAAATTTGGGAATTATTCAAAAATATTTAGATTTAATGGAAAATAATGAAGATATTGAGATTATTGGATTAAAGCATTGGGTTAATTGCAATACCCGTGAGGATTATCAGAATATAAAAGATTATTGGAGGAAATAACATGAAAACTTTAGATGAAAGATTAAAAATTGTGGAAAAACATGTAAATGATGATGAAATTACAATAATGATTATCGGATTAGGTAGTGTTGGAACTTACTTATTGGACTTTTTAGTAAGTAAAAATGACCCTGCAATAAAATTAGTTGTTGTTGGAAGAAACTATGAGAAAATGCAATCTGATGTTAATATTGTTCGTGTTGCGGGACTTATTCGTGAACTTAATAAATCTCAAATTGAAATTGAATCAGGTGTTGATTTAAATGATGTTCAATCAATAGAAAAAGCAATAAGTAAATATGACCCTGATTTCATTGTTAACTCAAGCAGAGCATATCCCGGCCTTAAATATGGAAGTATATCATGGAGCAATGTAAGGGCTTACGGTATCTGGACCCCATTATCTATTAAATTTACAAAAAATATTATGGATGCATGTGAAAACGCAGATGCAAATGCGGTTGTTATTAATACTTCTTATTCTGATGCTGTAATTCCATGGCTTAAAAGTGCTGAAAAAGCATATCCTGACTTTGGAAGTGGAAATTTAAATCATCTGATTCCTAGAATGAAATTTGCAGTAGCAGATATTTTGGGAGTTGATGATTTCTGGAATGTTGACTTTAATTTTGCAGCATCTCATTTTCATGATGTATGCCTTAGTAAGGAAGGACAAACTGAAGGTGTGAATCTGCCTCTTAAAATATATTATAAAGGTGAAGAGCAAGATATTCCTCATGAAGATATTTTCAAAGAATGTTCAATCAGCATGCCTGTTGACCAAAAAAGAAACATGATGAATGCTTCAAGTAACTACCGTATCATTTCTGCTGTAATCGATGCAATCCGTACAGGTAAAAATCAGAAAGTATTTTCACCAGGAGCATTTGGCCATATTGGAGGATATCCGGTAATTATTGGTTATAAAGATGATGAAATTTCTGCATGGATTGATGAATCAGTATTTACTTTTGATGAAATGGACAAAGCAAACAGGGAATCATTAGCTTTGGATGGTGTAGAGGATATTCGTGATTCAACATTAATCTACACCGATGATTTGATTAAAAAAGTAGAAAAAGCTTTTGGCGAAGATTTGCCAAAAGAAGTAAAGTATGATGAAATTGAAAAAACTGCAAATTTCCTCATTGATAAAATAATAACTCCACAATTAAATAAATAGGATTAATCATAATGAAAGTTGAAGATTTTGTTAATGTTTTGAATTGTGAATTCTATACTGGTGTTCCAGACTCACAACTGAAAGCATTATGCAATTATTTAATGAATGAATATGGTATTGATGAAAAACACCATTTAATAGCCGCTAATGAAGGTAATTGTACTGCTCTTGCAGCTGGTTATCATTTAGCTACTGGCAAGGTTCCAGTTGTCTATATGCAAAATAGCGGTGAAGGCAATATTATCAATCCTGTTGCATCTCTTTTAAACGATCAAGTTTATGCCATTCCTGCTATTTTTGTTATTGGCTGGCGAGGACAACCTGGAATTCATGACGAACCTCAGCATATCTATCAGGGAAAAATCACCTGTGACCTGCTTGATTTAATGGATATTGAAAACTTTGCTGTTAGTTGCGAAACTACTGTTGGAGAGCTTAATGAAGTCATGGATGAATTTAATAAAGTTCTTAAAACAGGTAAAAGTGTTGCGTTTGTTATTCGTAAAAACGCTTTAACATATGATGAAAAAGTCGTTTATGAAAATGATAATGAACTGGATCGTGAAGAAATCATAGAACACATTGTCAGCGTGTCTGGTGAAGATCCGATTATATCAACAACAGGCAAAGCCAGTCGTGAGCTATTTGAAATAAGGGAATCTAATAAACAAGCTCATAAATATGACTTTTTAACTGTAGGTTCTATGGGGCATTCTTCTTCAATAGCATTGGGCGTTGCAGTAAATAAACCTGATAAAAGGGTTTGGTGCGTTGATGGAGACGGCGCTTTATTAATGCATATGGGTTCAATGCCTGTTGTTGGAAATGTTAATCCGGATAATTTAATCCATATTGTAGTTAATAATGGAGCTCATGAAACCGTTGGCGGAATGCCGACTGTAGCGTCAAATATGAATCTTGTTACAATTGCAAAAGCATGCGGTTATTCCTATGCAGTGTCTGTTGATAATCTTAAAGATCTGGATAATGAACTCATGAAAGTAAAGGATATGGGTAAATTATGTTTTATTGAAGTTTTATCTTCAATTGGCGCTCGTGCAGATTTAGGAAGACCAACTACAACCGCAATCGAAAACAAAGAAAACTTTATGAATTTTTTAGACCAATAGAAAAAGGGATATTTTGAAATACACTGAATATGATAATCAAACATTAAATCACTTGCAAAATCTTGAATTAATGATTTTAAAAGATTTCATTAAAATTTGTGAGGAAAACAATCTTACATATTATATGTATGCCGGCTCTCTTTTAGGTGCTGTCAGGCATAACGGGTTTATTCCATGGGATGATGATTTGGATGTAATTATGTTTAGAGATGATTTTGAGAAATTTAAAGAAATTTTCATCGCATCTAACAATGAAACTTATGAATTATTATCTAATGAAACAGAAAAGGATTATTTTCATTTACTTTCCAAATTAATGATTAAAGGCACTAAATTCGAAGAAGGTTGGGTTAGTCAAGTTGATTTTCATATTGGGATAAATATGGACATATTTGTTTTAGATGATTTGGCAGAAGGTAAGTTCAAAAGAAGTTATCAGCTTAAAAAATCATTTTTATATAACAAATTATTAATAATGTCTAAAATTAAACTGGATAATCTGCCTTTCATTACAAAAGTAATAACTCACACAGGTTATCACATTTTAAATTTACTTAAAATAAAACCAGCTACATTAAATAAAAGATGTTTGTCATTTTTAAGGAAATATAAAAATTCAAATTCAGAATATGTATTTGATATCTCTGCTACTGCAGAAGAGTATCCTCTAATATTTCGCAGAGATGATTTTAAATCAATAACAAAGATTAAATTTGAAGATATTGAAGTTAACGTTCCTGTTAATTATGATCATATTTTAAAAAGTTTGTATGGAGATTATATGCAATTACCTCCAAAGGAAGATAGATATAATCATATTACTGAAACAATAGATTTTGGAAAATATTGATTATCATCACTATTTTATATTTATAAAAATAATGTTTTGCTCATTTTATAGCTGCTGTTATGGAATAAGAATAAAAATTCCTCAAACTAAAAGTAACTTATTTAATATATTACTTACAAAAATTATATTTTATAAATTATAGGAAAATGGAAATTATGGCAGATAAAAATGAATGGGGCAGCAACCTTTCATTCATCTTGGCGATGATTGGTTCTGCAGTTGGTCTTGGAAACATTTGGAGATATCCGTATGTGCTTTATTCTAACGGTGGGGGAGCATTTTACATCCCTTATATTGTTGCAATTCTTTTAATGGGAATTCCATTTTTGATTTTAGAATATGGTGTCGGATATAATTATAAATCTTCTTTTGCAAAAGCTATCAGAAAGATTAATTCCAAATGGGAGTATTTGGGCTGGTTTTTGCCAGTTGCTGTATTTATGATTATGATTTATTACTCAGCTATTCTTGGTTGGGACGGAATATATATGATTTTAAGTTTCTTTAAAGGGTGGGGAGCAGACCCGAACAATTTCTTTGCAACTACTCTTTTGCAATCTAGCGAAGCTTACACCGGTTTATTCAGTTTCATTCCTGTAATTGCTATTGCAATGCTTATTGGTTGGGTTGTTATTTGGTTTATTTCTCACAAAGACCTGGAATCAGGTTTAGGTAAAGTATCAAAAGTGTTAGTTCCTCTCTTGTTCCTTATTATGGTTATTATTGTGGCATTTTCACTTACATTACCTGGTGCTTCTATTGGTCTATCTGAGCTGTTTGATCCTGACTGGTCACTTCTGACTCATTTTGAAATTTGGATGGCTGCTTTCGGTCAGATTGTATTTTCCCTAAGTTTAGGTATGTCTATTGCATTTACTTATGCAAGTTATACAAAAGACGATTCAGATTTGGTTACAAACACTATTTCCATTGTTCTTGCAAATTCCCTATTTGAGAACTTTGCAGCATTGGGTGTATTTTCAATTTTAGGTTACATGTCCTTACAATCAGGAACTGCTGTAGCAGACCTTGTAACTCAAGGAACAGGTCTTGTATTTGTTGCATATCCTGCAGTGTTTAATGTATTGGGCAATTGGGCTTTAGTGCTTGGACCACTGTTCTTCTTGACTGTTTACCTTGCAGGCCTTACAAGTATCTTATCTACAATTGAACCTCTGTCTTTTTCAATTCAAAATAAGTTTGGCCTAACAAGATCCAAAACAATGACAATTTTATGTATTGTCGGTGCTGCTGTCTCTATGCTTTATGCAACAGCTTATGGAGGAACATTGCTTGGATTTGTGGATACATTTATTAATCAGATAGCGCTGTTGATTGGTGTTGTAGCTGAATGTATTGTATTTGCTTGGATATTCAAAGCTGAAAAATTGATTGATTTCTTAAATAGTCAAAGTAAATCTATTAAACTCGGTAAATGGTGGATTGTTGTTGTTAAATATATTTTACCAATCTTCGTAACTGTCATTTGGGTTGGCGGAATGATTGATGTAATAAACAATGGAAGCATGGACCAGTTAATATTTACAATCATTTCAGCGGCTGTTTTATTGATAGCTAGTTTAATATTCACTATTCTTCCGGCTAAAAATTCAGATTGGGACAATGCTGAAAATAGAGTATAGTTATAGTTAAACTATAACTCCTTTCTTTTTTTTTATTGATTTAATTTTGTAGAATTGATTTTAGATGTTGGTTTAATCCAAATAATTTAATATCTCATTTAATCCAGTTTCTTTTAAAATTTCAGATGCACCAGAAAAGATTTAAGTCATCTATTTGATTTACTCTTACGGATTTTTTTTAAAAATTTATGTTATATGGATTTGGCGGCTTATTTCTGGTTGTTGTGGAAAACTTTATTACATGACCTGCATGATTTGGAGCTGATTGTGTATTGGTTTTAAGTGATTGCGATTATGCATTAATTGAATTTAAAGTACATCAATCAATTGATGATGCTTCAGCAAACCTCCTTAATGGGTTGGTATATTGTGGGGTGAATTTGATTATACACAAGATTTTCATTAAATATTGTCTATTGGCTGTTTAGTCAGGTGAAGTATTTATCAATCAGATCATTGTTTTCACTGGTTTTTTCTAAAGAAAAAGTGAGGGTGCCGTTTGATTCCTCTATTACTGTTTTGGACTTTTGAGAGGTTTTTTCAATATCGTCTACTTCACTGTAATAAACGCCGATTATCAAACCCATTACTGCAAGTAGAAATATTAAAAGAATTGCGGCATTTTTCATATTCATATTAAATAATATCTGATTTATGGTATATATAAATAGAATGGAAAAGTATTTTAATGGCTATATTTATATATCTATTGAAAGTTTAGTGAGGTGAGAAAATATGAAAGACTATGTTATAATTTTGGTTGGAATTGTTATCGCGCTGCTAATTGTCGGAGGAGCAGTCGGATTTACTTCTATGAAGGATGATTCAAATAATTCTAATTCCACTATCAGTCCGATTCAAGAATCCAACAACACAACACAGACTGTCAAAAACGCCACATTGGAAAATAAAACCGATGCCGGTGACAGTGATATTGTAAGTGAAACAATTGAATATAATGCGCAAAATGGCGGAGGTTATTTCCGTGAAGTCACTTATAAGGATGGAGGTTTTCGCCAGTTTGATTTAGAAACCGGTGAATTAATTGGTTCTTCATATGATTCAGACCAACATAAGCTTCCGAGTTTGGAATGATTTAAATGATTTTTGATGATTTATTAAAGCATTTCAACATTCAGGAAGAGTTTCCCCAATATCTTTTAAACCAAAGGTTAAATGAAGTATTTCTTGATGGGGAACTGTTCAAAATCGATAAAAACTATAAAATAGTAGTTAAAACACGTCAAAATGTTACGCATCAGCTGATTATAAAACCAAATGATGAATATCCTTTAACTGTATTGTCTAAACTTTCAAACGGTTCTTTAAATGGAATGAAATTTGGCATTAGCGATGGTGATGTGACTTACATTAATAAATTGTAAAAACTACTATTTTTTTTTAACTATTTTTATATAATATTAATGCCATAAGTTACATTATAATAATTTAATAATTTTGTGGATATCATGAACAAAAAAGAGTTAATTAATAGTGGTAAAGTAAAAAGTGTATTCACCACAGATAACGACGATGAGGTAATCATCGAGTTTAGAGATGACATGACTGCTGGTGATGGTGTAAGAAAAGAGGTAATGAGTAATAAAGGTTCTTATAATGCAGTAATTTCTTCCAAGATATTTAAAGTATTGGAAGAAAACGGTGTTCAAACTCAGTTTCTTGATTTGCCCAAACCAAATATGATGCTTGCAAAAAAACTTGAAATGATTCCTATTGAGGTTATCATAAGAAATATTGCAACAGGCAGCTTAGTGCGCAATTATCCTATTGAGGACGGCACTAAATTGAATCCTCCGATTGTTCAAATGGATTATAAAAATGATGAATACCATGATCCAATGCTTAATGATTCAATCATCAAGGCACTGGGAATAGCTACTCAGGAGGAAATCGATATCCTAACCCAAAAGGCACTGGAAATCAATGAAGTTTTATCTGGATTGTTTGCCGATGTTGGAATTATTTTAGTTGATTTTAAAGTCGAATTCGGTAAGGATAAAGATGGAAACATTGTTTTAGGTGATGAAATCTCTCCTGACGGATGCAGATTGTGGGATAGTGAAACATTGGAGATGCTGGATAAAGAATTATTTAGAAAAGGAAAAGACAGTGAAGTCATGGATGCTTATATAGAAGTTTATAATAGAATTGTTCCTGATGATGAAAAGGTGATTTAAATGTTATTCGATATTGAAATTAAAATCTCACTTAAAAGTGGCATGTTAAACCCTGAAGCCACTACAATTGAAAGGTCTCTTGATTTGCTAGGTTATGAAGTTAAAAACGTGAAAACTGTTGAAACCATTAAGTTCCAAATGGAAGGTGAAGACAGGGAAGTTATTAGAGAAAACGTAGTGGACATGTGTGAAAGATTACTTTGTAATCCTGTTATTCATGATTATAAAATCAATGTTATTCCACAGAACATGGCTTGCGGTAAATAGGTGGGAAAATGAAAATTGGAGTAATCAGATTTCCGGGAACTAATTGTGACAGGGATGTTGCACAAGCCTGCAGGTTAGCAGGCCTTGAACCGGAATATGTTTGGTGGAGTGAAGAAAAGCTAACTGACTTTGACGGCATTGTTATTCCAGGAGGATTTTCTTATGGAGATTACCTAAGAGCAGGCGCAATGGCTTCCATCACTCCTGTCATTGATGGAATCAAAGAACTGGTAAAAGAGGAAAAGCCTGTACTTGGAATTTGTAATGGCGCTCAAATCTTAGGGGAAATAGGTCTTATTCCAGGAATTTTCATTACAAATGAAAATCCCAAATTCAATTGTGAATGGGTTGATTTAAAAGTTGCAACTAACAGAACCCCGTTTACAAAAGCGTTTAAAAACAATCAAACAATTTCTCTTCCTATTGCGCATGCGGAAGGAAGGTTTTACACAGAAGACATTGATTTGTTAAAGGATCAGGACCAAATCGTTTTGCAGTTTGAAGGCAAAAACCCTAATGGGTCTATGGAAGCTGTTACAAGCGTATGTGATGAATCCGGCCTTGTTGTTGCAATGATGCCTCACCCTGAAAGGGCCTGTGAGACAATATTCGGGTCTGATGACGGTTTGAATTTCTTTAAAGGATTTTTATAAGTGATATGGATGGTAGTCTATTTAATTGGTGCGGGACCTGGAGATGCTGATTTAATAACTCTTAAAGCCGTTAAGGCTTTAAATAAGGCTGATGTTGTTTTATATGATTATTTGGCTAATGATGAAATATTGGCTCATGCTCCGGATGCTGCAGAAAGAATATATGTTGGTAAAAAGGCAGGTGAGCACTATAAAACTCAGGATGAAATCAATGAGTTAATTATAAAACAGGCTCGGAATCATGAAAATGTTGTGAGATTAAAAGGGGGAGATCCTTTTGTCTTTGGTCGCGGAGGAGAAGAAATACTGGCTTTAATGGAACATGATATCAAATTTGAAGTTATTCCGGGTGTAACTTCAGCTATTGGCGCACCGACCTCTTTAGGACTGCCTGTAACTCACAGAGGCGTGGCAACATCAGTTACTCTTGTAACCGGTCATGAAGATCCGACAAAAGCTGAAAATCAGGTTCATTGGGATTATACTGCTGATACATTAATTATTCTAATGGGAATTGGAAAAATAAAAGAAAACACAACTGAAATAATGAAATATCGCTCAGCCGACACTCCAGTTTGTGCAATTGAAAGCGGAACACTGCCAAATCAAAATCTTGTATTCGGTACATTAGGCGATATTTCAGATAAAAAAATCAACACTCCTGCTATTTTGATAATTGGTGATGTTGTAAATATGTATAGGGACATTTATGAGTATCGAGGTGATTAGATGTGTGGAATTGTTGGTTGCATACTGAAAAATGACGATGACGTGGCTCCGATTCTTTTTGACTGTATTTCCAAACTTGAATACAGGGGGTATGATTCAATAGGATTGGCCACTTTTAGCGGAAATAAGCTCCACATCAAAAAGGACAAGGGGAAAATCAAGGAGGTTGATGATAAGTTAAATCTTAGGGACATGCCTGGAAATATGGGTATTGCTCATGTGAGATGGGCAACACACGGAAATCCTTCTAAATTAAATTCACATCCTCATGTCGATGAAGAAAATACTGTTGCAGTTGTACACAACGGAATTATAGAAAATGACGTGGAAATCAAGGAGAAGTTAATGGCTGAAGGTCATAAATTCAAATCAGAAACCGACACAGAAGTTATTCCCCATATGATTCGAAAATTCATGGATGAAGGTTTTGATTTAGAGCATGCCGTTAGAAAAACCATTGATGAACTTGACGGATCTTATGCAATTGCCGCAATTTCAACAAAGGAACCTGATAAAATTGTTGCAACACGCAAAGACTCTCCGCTAATTGTTGGAATCGGCAAGGAAGGTTATTATCTTGCATCTGATTCCCCTGCTATTTTAAAATATGCCCGTGATATAATCTATCCTGAAAAGGGTGAAATTGTTATCTTGGATAAGAACGGCGTTGTTGTCCATGACGAGTTTGACAATCCGGTCAACAAGGAAATTGACACCATTAACTGGACGCCTGAAATGGCTGAAAAAGAGGGATATGACCATTTCATGATTAAAGAAATCAACGAACAGGCTGCCGCTGTTAGAAACACTTTAACTCAAAAGGACAATATTCAGGAAATAATCGATGATATTGGAGATATTCAAAGAATCTGCTTTGTAGCTTGCGGAACATCTTATCACGCATCTTTAACTGGAAAATATTTAATAGAATCTCTTGCAGGAGTTCCCACTGATGTTATTCTGGCTTCCGAGTTTAAATACTCTGCAAACACTTTAAATGACAAAACATTGGCCATATTTATTTCACAATCCGGCGAGACTGCCGATTCGCTTAAGGCATTGGATGTTGCAAATAAAACATCAAAAACACTTGGAATTGTTAATGTGGCAGGATCATCAATTACCAGAAGGGCAAAATACGTAATTCAAACTCAGGCAGGTCCTGAAATCGGTGTTGCTGCAACAAAAACATATGTGGCTCAGCTTTCTGCAATCTATTTATTTGCAGCACTGCTTGCTGAGGATACGCAGCTGCTTGAAGAACTGGATAAAGTGCCGGGATTTATTGATGAGGCTCTTGAAAACATCGACTTTATTAAAGAAATTTCAAAAAGATATAACTACGCCCGCGACTTCTTCTATCTTGGAAGAGGATACTCATATCCTACCGCTCTTGAAGGAGCTTTAAAACTTAAGGAAATCACCTATATTCATGGTGAGGGATATGCTGCAGGTGAACTCAAACACGGTCCTTTGGCTTTAATTGATGAAGGAATTCCTGTAGTTGTAATAATTCCTCCTGGAGATAGCTACAAAAAGACAAAAAGCAATCTGGCAGAAGTCAAATCCCGTAAGGCTAATGTGCTGGCTATCGGCGCTTGCGACGATGAAACTATAATGGATAAGGCAGATGATTTCATTGCAATCAATAGTGAGGTAAGCGAGATTATCGCACCTTTGGTGTATATTGTCCCGCTGCAGCTAATTGCATATTACATCACTCTTGAAAAGGGCCATAACCCTGACCAGCCTAAAAATTTGGCAAAATGCGTAACTGTTGAATAAGGTTTTTACCTTATTTTCCATTTTTTAATATGTGCTCTTCAATTCTTATCTTGAAGCATATTATATCCTGCTTTTTAATTTTTCGCATATTATTCTTTTGGAATTGTATTTACCGGATAAAAACATCTCCTAATGATGTTTGTTAAATGTTGAACTCATCAACATTTTTTTAATCATTTCTTATTTTGAATATTGATATTTCTGTTTATTTTCATCTTTTGTTGCTGTTTTCAAATATTTTAATGTTTTTATTATTTTTTTAAGTCTCAAATTTCTTTATTTTTTTAATTTAGACTTGTCTATGCTTTTTTCATAAATCAAAAGATTTTTATACATAAAATCATATATCTATTTATCTATAAGAAAAATATTAAATGGTTTTATTATGTTTAATAAAAAAATTAGTTTTATTATATTGACATTAGTTTTTATTTTATCAGTTTCTGCAGTTTCTGCAGTTGATACTAATATGACTGATGAGGTGGATGATGAACCTCCATCGGAGGATTATGATATTCCATCTGCAGATGATAATGTCACTACTCTAAATTCTGAAGAGAATTATACATTAAACGGTAATGATGTAAACAAGTATTATAAAGGCCCGTCCAACTATGAGGTTACTTTATATGATTGGGATAAACCTGTTGAGAATGCATCTCTGATTTTAAACATCAACAAGGTCAATTACACTTATAATACTGACAATTCAGGTAAGGTTTCAATGCCTATAAATTTATATCCTGGCAATTATATAGTCACTGTTTATTACGGCAATTTGACTGCACAGAACAATATTAATGTGTTGCCGGTTGTAAAGGGAAGTGATCTTACTACAACTTATAAGCATGTTGCGAAATATTCAGCCACATTTTTAAAACCCGATGGAAAGCCGCTGGCCAATACTTACATTAAATTTAAAGTAGCCGGGAAGACCTACTCCAAAAAGACTAATTCCAAGGGTGTTGCTAGCTTGAATTTGGATTTGAAAGTTGGCACTTATACAATTTATGCAATACATCCCAACGGATATAAAATTTCAAATAAGCTTACTGTTAAACCTTCAATTGTGTCAAGCAATCTTAAAAAGCATTATTTAAGTTCAAAAGTATTCCAGGCGAAATTTTACGGAAAAAACGGTAAGGTTTTAGCGGGTAAAACAATCAAGTTTTACACCAAGGGAACTTATTTCTACAAAAAAACCAATTCCAAGGGTATTGCATCCATTAAGGTAATTTCTAAACCTGGAACTTACAAAATCGTTTCAATCAACACAAATACTGGTGAGAAAAGAACCAACACTCTGACAGTTTCACCGACACTATATGCAAATTCAATGTCCGTTTTTACCGGAACCACTTCAAAGTTCAAGGTAACACTTTACAAAGGTGAAAGCTTAGCTAAAAATACTTACATGAAGGTTTATGTTGACGGAGCTAAAAAAACCGTTAAAACAGACTCAAAAGGTGTTGCTACAGTCAACTTCAAACTGGCAAAGGGAACTTATAACTTTAAATGTGTTGATCCATTTACAAACTATGTGCTGAATAAAAAGGTAACTGTTAAATTGGCTTCAATTAAAGCAAATGATGTTAGTGCAAGAGAAGGTAAGGAAGGGGTTTTCCAAGCAACTCTCTTACAGCAAAGCGGCAGCGTAGCTAAAAATACTGACATGCAGATAACTATTGACGGAACAACACATACTGTCAAAACAGACTCAAAGGGTATTGCCAAAGTCAAGTTCACTCTTAATAAAGGGGTATATAATGTGGTCTGCAAGGATTTGGCAACCGGATATACACTAAATAAAAAAATCACTGTTGTAGAACCGAGCCAGGGAAAATCCTATAATCAGTTTGGTGTTTCAGAAGACGGTAAAACTATTTTGGCTATTGGTAAACAGTCTTCTTCAGCAGACCCTGATGGATATAGGTTCCATAAGGCTGAATTTTTAAGAATCTGTCCTATCTGCGGAGGTAATGAGCTTTACTGGAGTATTTTCTGGGCGAAAGATGAATCTACAGATTATGGAACTTTTCCTGCAACCGACAGCCGTCCAGCTCATGGTGAGGGAGGCAGCTGTGAAGGTATCATTATATGTATGCACTGTACCGGAGGTAAACAGTATTGTGATGCTGACTGGTCTGTTTTCGGACACAACCATGACGGTACAGGCAGAGATTTAACTATGGTATCAGGTTATGTCGAGTCATCAAAAGAAGAGGCATACCTGCTTAAAAGCGGAAATTATGTTGAATCATAGTTTCCTTTTTTAACTTTTTTCAGTCTGTTTTTCATATCTAAAATTCTGATTGTCGAATTGTTCTTTTCGTCCTGTTTTTCTGAGTACTTTTTTTCACATTCAATAATGTATAGCGCCTCATCTGAGGTTGTAGATGGAATATTCATTTTGGCAAGGTTTCTCTCAACACGCCTTTTCAGTTTCTCGTCATCCATTTCATCTCCTAAAAAGATAGGTGTTTTAACGGCAGATGAAATTTTAGTATTGTGGCGGGCAAGGTGCCTTTCCTCTGTTCTTTCATTTAAGATAAATTCGCTCGGGTTATTTAGTCCGGGATCTCTAAATGGGATTCCAACATCTGATAGTGCGATTCTTATTTCATCATTTTTAGGCAGTGAATAATCAAGCATTTCAGGTTTTGGACTGGCTAGTGTTCCTCCCTGTTTTCTTCCGAATATTGGGCCCAATCCTATATTGAAGCCGGCTTCAATAAATGCTGCTCTGACCGGTGCTGATGAAGTGTAGGTTGCAACAATTCCATCATCCTTTATTATTCTTTTAAATTCCCTAAAAAATTCAAGGGAAAACAATTCAGGAGCCATGTTTTGACTGAACGGATCTAGAAATATTGCATCATAAGTGCTGTCGGCAAGATTCTGAACGGTCTGCCTCGCATCTTCAATAAAGACATTGATGTCAATGTTTTTTGGAATTTCACATTCTTCAAGGCTTGATGAGGCATAATCCTGTTTTATTAATTCATCCTCAATGGCCTTTTTAGTTATGTCGTGTTCAGGTATTGGGGAGGGGACTAAAAGTCCGCAGGCAAGGGTTGCCTTTGAAATTTCGACCATGTCAATTTGCAAATCCAAATCAGAACTGTTTTTAATAAAATCTGCTATTGCCGCTGATGTGTTGTATCCCAATCCTGCACAAATGTCCAGAATGGCAATGTCTTTGGAGTAATTGAATTTCATCGGCCTGATAAACTTCTCAAATGATTCGCTTATGGCGCCTGTAGATGTATGTAACGTTTCAACTTTATGGTTTATTTCTTTAGAATTAATAGAATAGGATCCATCATCTGTTAAAACAAAATAATCTCTGTAAGTATTAAAAAAATCAACTCTGCTTTCATTATTTTGACTACTTCGCTCCATGTCAAAATATTCGTTTACCAAATCGAAAATATCGTCATTAATTATTCTAGCGCTGTTTTCATAACTCATTTTATCTAAACTAATTTTGGGTTTTATTTATTATAAAGATATTTTAAAAACAGATAAATATTTTTTCCAAACAGGACTTAGATATATTCAAACTAATTTTCAATTATTCTTTGAGCAAAATTTATATAATTTCTAAATTAAATCTTATTTTATCAAAAAAGAATAGGGTTTAATAAATGTTTGAGATTAAAGCAAAAGATAATATGGGGCGTGTTGGCGTTTTAAAAACCAAACACGGCAATGTAAAAACTCCCGCCTTGATGCCGGTTATCCATCCCCGCAAACAGGCGATAGATGTTGGAAAGTATGGTGCCGAGATTGTTATTACAAATGCCTATCTTATTTATAAAGACGAAGAATTAAAACAAAAGGCAATTGATGAAGGGTTGCATAAGCTAATTAACTTTGACGGCCCGGTCATGACTGATTCAGGTTCTTTTCAGTTGTCTGTTTATGGTGATGTTGAAATAACCAACAGTGAGGTAATCGAGTTTCAGGAACTGATTAAAACAGATATAGGAACAAGCCTCGATATCCCGACAGCTCCATTTGTCGACAGGCAAAAAGCTGAAGATGATTTGCAAATCACATTAAACCGTGCAAAGGAAGCCGTTGAATTTAAAAAAGAAAATGGAATTGAAATGTTGCTGAATTCTGTTGTTCAGGGTTCAACATTTCCCGACTTAAGAGAGAAATGCGCCCGCGAACTTTCAAAACTTGATGCTGATTTATATCCGATAGGTGCGGTTGTTCCTCTGATGGAATCCTATCACTATAAGGACCTGGTTGATGTTGTGATGAACTCAGTCAGGGAACTGTCAGACAGCGTTCCTCGCCACCTGATGGGAGCGGGACATCCTATGATTTTTGCATTGTGCGTTGCAATGGGCTGTGACTTATTTGATTCGGCAGCGTATATACTGTATGCAGAGGATGACAGGCTTTTAACAACAAGAGGAACCTATAAACTTGAAAATTTACAGGAAATGCCCTGTTCATGTGAAGTATGTACCAGATACACTCCCGACGACTTAAGGGCAATGCCTAAAAAACAGAGAAGGGATCTGATTGCTCAACATAACCTGCATGTTTCATTTGCAGAATTAAGATTGATTAGACAGGCCATTTATGAAGGCAGCTTAATGGAACTTGTAGAAGAACGCTGCAGAGCTCATCCTGCTCTTTTAGATGCGGTAAGGCAGCTCGGAAGCTATTCCCAGGACTTGGAAAGATACGATCCGAGAAGTAAAAAATCCGCATTTTTCTACACAGGTCCTGAATCATTAACAAGGCCTGAAGTGTTAAGGCATTTGCAAAAATTACGTGAAATGCCCAAAAAGAGAGACCTGATTGTTCTACCTCCAACAAAAAAGCCTTACTCTAAGTTTATTTCAGGTAAACTTGGAGAATTTTACAGCTACGGCGAGGAGCATGAAATTGATCTGGAAAACTCTGACTTTATGGTACTGGACGTTCCATTTGGGTTAATCCCTCTTGAAATCGATGAAGTTTATCCTCTAAGTCAAAGTGCAGCTCCAAAAATACGTGATGTCGATGCAATCGAATTTTTAGAAGACTTTGTAATGGAATTCAGCGAATATTATGATCAGGTTTTAATCCATTCAAGAATAACTAATGACCTTGATTTGGGACTGTATAATAAATGCATTGATTCACCAGATATAAGATACACTAAAGACGACACTAGAAAAATAAAGGCAATTGCCGATTATCAATTTGGAGTAGGTGCCGGTGAAGCGTTATTTTCCGGAAACATCAATATTGAAAAAAGTAAGAAAACAGGAAAAATAAGACATATATATGACGGTAAAGTATTGCTTGTCAATATGAGGGCATCTGACGCATTTCTTGTCTTATCAAAAGAGGGTGCAAAAAGACTCCACAACAGAATGGATTATCCAAAAAACAGGGTTGTTGTAAACAAGGACTCTGAACCATTTGCACTTGATGGAAAAAGTGTATTCTGTAAGTTTGTAGTTGACTGTGACGACAGCATAAGGTCAAATGATGAGGTTTTAATAGTAAACGAAGAAGACGAATTGCTTGCTTACGGAAAAGCGTTGCTCGGGGCATGTGAAATAAAAGAACTCCAAACAGGACAGGCTATTAAAACACGTAAAGGAATGGGAAAGTGAAATAATGGTTGATGATAATAAAGTTAATACAGGCAACAATATTGAAGACAAGAAACTTATTGTAAATGCAAGAAAACCAGTTGGCGAGTTGGGCCATCAGATACTGGATAGGATGAATGAGTCTCATGAACTTATGGCCCAGTGGGGCGTAAGCCATTTTGAAATTAAACCTGACAGCAAAATACTGGATATAGGCTGCGGCGGCGGAAAAAACATTGAACGATTTGCAAAACAAATCTCAGATGATGGGAAAGTTGTTGGAATCGACTATTCTGATGTAAGCGTTGAAAAATCAACCAGATTTAACCGTGAATTCATTGACAAAGGCATTGTCGATGTTTTGGAAGGTTCTGTTTCCAAGATGCCCTTTGATAGTGAAACTTTTGATATTGTCACAGGTTTTGAAACAATTTACTTCTGGCCGGACTTTATCAGCGACTTGAAAGAGGTTAACCGGGTTCTTAAAAAGGATGGCCTTGTGTTTTTCTGCAATGAAGTTGTTTATAGGGAAGGGGAAATGGAGAAATATGATGACCTGGTTGAACTATTGGATATGAAAATCTATTCACAGGACGTTTTGGAATATTCCCTTGAAAAAACAGGTTTTAAAGATTTTAAAGCTTACATTAATGATGAAAACGGATGGATTTGCGTAACTGCAAGAAAAATTTAAGGTAATAGCATGGCCAATAAAGTAAAAACGATATTTGCAAATATGAGCTGGTTAATGGCATCTCAAGTTTTAACCAGCATACTTGCTTTTGTTTGGACAATTTTAACTGCAAGATATCTTGGACCATCTGATTATGGTATTTTCGGTACAGCAGTTTCATTTTCCACAATTTTCGGTGTATTTGCAAGTTTCGGCATTTTTACTTATCTTGTAAGGGCCATTTCGACAGATTTTGAAAACGAGGACAAATATTTAAACAACACCCTGTCCCTTAAGATATTTCTGGCCATTTTTTATCTGGCCATTATATTTCTTGCTTCATTTCTCCTTGGATGGGACCGTTATGTGATTGGAATCTGTCTGCTGTTTGCATTTGAATTTTTAATCAAAACATTCCATGATGTGTTCTTTTCCTCCTTTCAGGCTCATGAAAAGATCAAATATCAGGCTATTACAAACATAATTCTTAGTGTACTGACATTTGTTTTTATTTGTCTTGTAGTGCTGACTGATTTCGGACTTATCGGAATCGCTTTTGCATATATTTTAGCCAATGCAATTGCATTGCTCTATGCTGTTTATTCAATACGAAAGCACATTATCAAACCTAAACTGGTTTTTGATTTTGGTTTTTATAAGGTTTTAATAAAGGCAGGAATTCCTTTTGCTCTGACCGGCCTATTTTATACAATCTACTATTCAATTGACATTGTAATGATTACACAGTTTGCTTCAACCTATGCTACAGGCCTTTATAACTCAGCTTACAAATTAATAAGTGTTCTTGCACTGTTTTATTCAATTTATTCGGCGGTAATTTTCCCGGTAATGAGTAAACTCTTTGCAGGTGAAAAAGACCTGCTGCATTTCAGCTTTATAAAATCAATTAAGTATCTGTCATTGGTTACAATACCTATTGCGGTTTTCACTTCATTTTATGGAAATCAGATTATTGCAATTTACGGATCAGAGTTTGTCGGAGCAGGAGATGTTTTGAAAATATTGATATGGACAGTATGTTTCCTGTTTATTAACGGTGCATGTTCATTAATATTGAATGCTTCCCACAAGGAATATTCGGTTACAAAAATATATTCTGTTGCAGCCATATTCAATGTTGTTTTAAACTTAATTCTAATTCCAAAATATTCAGTTTATGGCGCTTCATTCGCCACAGTCTTAAGTGAAGTTCTGATTTTAATTTTGGAATTATACATGATTAAAAAAATCGGCCAGCTTCCTGACAGGCATTTAATTTATGATATTTTAAAGATAATATTTGCGTCACTTGTCCTTGGAACTGTTTTATACATGTTCAATTTCAATTTATGGATTGCAATGGCCGTGTCATTTGTTGTATACTTTGCTGTGATTATCTTAGTCAAAACAATCGATGATGAAGATAAGCTTGTTATTAAGCAAATTGTAAATAAGTAATGCAAAGGTTTATATATTATTAAAACATAAGTTTATTTGTTGTTACTTTTCATGCGGTGTTAGTCCAGCCTGGTTAAGACTCTAGCCTGCCACGTTAGAGACCCGG
>NZ_JAUNXI010000009.1 GCF_030539875.1 Methanobrevibacter sp. | reverse complement strand
TGGATTTCTTTGGTGGAGGAAAAAAATTTAACATTATTGAGAAAAAATACGAAGATAACTTTTTAGCAGCTATCAATGAACCGGTTAAAGAAATCATGACTCGTGATTTGGTCACTTTATCTACTAAAGCTTCTATTGGCGAAACAATTAAAGTGATGTTAGAAAATCAATTAGGTGCTATTCCTCTTATTGATGCTGATGAAAAACTTGCAGGTATTGTAACTGAAAGGGATATTGCATTATCTTTTGCAGGTATGTTGGGAAGTGAAACAGTAGCTGAATATATGAGTACTAAAGTATTCACTACAACCCCTGGAACTCCATTGGAAGGCGCATGCAAAATCATGGTTAGAAATGGTTTAAGAAGAATTCCAATTGTTGGAGGGGAATCAGATATTTCTAGTGGAAATAAAAAATTATTAGGAATATTGACCTCAACTGATGTTATCAGGTTTTTAAATGCTAAAGAATTGTTCGATAATTTAAATTCTAATTTAGCAACCGATGTTTTAAAAACTAAAGTCTCAGAAATAATGGCAAAAGAACCAATAACAGTTGAACAAAACATGACTATTGGTGATTTATGTGCATTATTCGCTGAAAAAAATATTGGTGGAGTACCAATTCTTAGAAATGATAAAGTAGTTGGTATTATTACTGAAAGAGATATTTTAAATACAGTTAAAAGATTATAAATGCTGTACTGATAGGAGATGATAATATGCAAATTAAGAATTTGATGTCTGAAGATATAATTACTATAGACAAAGATCAAAATCTTTCTGATGCATTGAAATTATTGCGCAAACATAATATTTCCCGTTTGCCTGTAACAAATAACAAGGAATTAGTTGGTATTGTTTCTGAAAGAGATATAGCTGCTAAGCTTGGTTCTTCAAAATCTGAAAGCATGCCTGCATCAAGATTCCATATTTCATCTGTAATGGTTAAAGATGTAATTGCAGTTCCCGAAACAATGCAATTGGGCGAAGTAGCAAAAATAATGTTGGAAAACGGCATCGGATCAGTTCCGGTTATGAACGATGGTAAAATGTCAGGTATTGTTTCTAAGGCCGATTTCGTGACTCTTGCTGTTGGAATTGCATTTGATAAAATAACTGTGAAAGAAATCATGTCAAATGAGGTAGTGATAGTTTCCCCAACAGATAGGCTGATTCATGCAAGAAGAGAAATGATTAATGCTAAGGTTGGAAGATTGCCTGTTGTTGACGATGAGGATCTTGTAGGAATGATTACTTCTAAAGATTTAATGAGAGCATTCATTGATTTTAGAAAAAATGTTCCTGAAAAATATCAAAAAAGCCAAATCAAAGAGATTTTAGTCGAAGACGTCATGTCTTCAAATCCATCTTATGTAACTAAAGAAATGTCAATTTCTGATGTTTCTAAAATCATGATGGATACTGGATTTAATGGTTTGCCTATTGTTGAAGGAGGCAAACTCATTGGTATCATAACACAAACAGATATATTAAGACTAATTGAAAAATTAGAATCTTAATATCTTTTTTTTTATTTTTTTTGGAGGGTATTTGCATATCAATAATTTCTTTTTTAGGACCAAAAGGAACTTTCACCCACGAAGCAGCCAATATGATAGGGGATGATTTAATTCCATATTGCACTATTCCTGCTGTTTTGGAAAGTGTTGTCAATGATGAGTCATCTTTTGGTGTTGTGCCAATTGAAAATTCGATTGAGGGGCCTGTTGGAATAACATTGGATTCACTGGCTCACAAATTTGATTTAAAAATTTTTAATGAAATAATTATTCCGATAAACCAAAATTTGATAGTAAATCGCGGAACTAAAGTGGAAGAGATTGAGGATGTTTATTCTCATTCACAGGCTATATCCCAATGTCAGGAATTTATTAACAAACATAACATGCAGGCTCATTATGCGGTAAGCACAGCTAATGCTGTTAGAAACATTGTCGGGGATAAAACTAAAGCGGCTATTGGCAATTCAAAAGCGGCCAGATTATATGATTTGGAAATTATTAAAGCAAACATTCAAGATGCGGATAATAATGAAACCAGATTTGTTGTAGTTTCAAAAAAAGACCACAAACCAACAGGCAACGACAAAACTTCCATTATTTTTTCCATTTATGAAGATAAACCGGGCAGTTTGTATGAAATTTTAGGGATTTTCCAGAAAAATAACATTAACTTGACTAAAATTGAATCCAGACCATCTAAAAAAGGTTTGGGCAAATATTTGTTTTTCATAGATTTCAAGGGTCATATAAACGATGCTGTTGTTAAGGATATAATTGAAGAAATCAGAAATAATACTTATTTTTTAAAAGTTTTAGGTTCCTATCCCGAATTTAGGTAAACTATAAATTAATGTTTTAATATAATAATTATATTATAATAATCTCAGGGAGGGTAGGAATGCCAAATGATAGAGAGAAACTTCTAAGAATCATGGACAGTTTGGAACATGATTACAGTGCTGGAAAGATTTCTCCAGAAAAATACAGTTATTTTCGTTCAAAATATGAGGATAAATTAAATTCTATTGATGCTTTGGAAGCTACTAGAAGAATACGGTCAATGCAAGGCAAACCAACGTCCAATACTAAAAACAAAAGAAGTACAAGGCCTGTTGCAAACAATGCTGAAAAACAAGAAGATTTGGTTCAAAAATACATTATTAATCCTAAAAAGGATGACACCAAATATAACAAAAAAGAAAAAAAATCAATGAGCAGCGGAACATTTAAACTGGTATTGCTATTGGTTTTGGTTATTGGTTTTACTGTTGGCGTAGGTTATGGGGTTTTCAATTTGGATTTTGATAATATCTCCGATACAAATCCTGTAGGCATTGTTGAAGATACTGCATTCCCTGATTTTACAGAAGATATAGTTCAAAATACTACATATAATAGTTCATCTTATGTTAACTCAAATAATAGCATAAAAACTACACAGGACACATCTGGTTCTGATATTTCGGACGATTCTTCTTCCGGTGGTGATTCATCTGGTGGGGGATCTTCTGGTGGAGGTTCTTCTTCCGGCGGAGGTTCATCTGGTGGAGGTTCTTCTTCCGGCGGAGGTTCATCTGAAGGTTCGGACTCTGGTGGAGACGATGGCGAGTAGCGTGGTTTCTACTCTTTAAATAATGGTGGTTTTATGAAAAATAATGTTTTAAAAAGAATGGTTATAGTAATTTCAATTATATTATTGTTTATTTGCGCATTTTCATGTGTTAATGCAGACAGTGGAGACTTTACTATGCAGACTTTATCTAAAGGAGGTATTGTTATTCATTATCCTTCTAATTGGGGTTATTCTGAGTCAACTTCTAATTATTCTATCATGTCAATATCTAAAATTAACTCTATTAATTCATCCGGTGTTGGCCAAATTAACATTAACTTTGAAAAGAAACCTGTTGAAGGGGAATTTTATAGCTTTGTTAATAAAACCTACGATTCAATGAAAAAGGATTCCTCTTTTAGTTTAGTATCTTCCGGTCAGGTAATGATAGGCAATATTAATGCAGTTGAATATATTTATACTTCTAATCAAACAGGCATTGAAAAAGAACATAAGGCAGTCTGGTTTGAAAAAGGCGGTCAGGCTTACGTGATGTTATATAGTGCCCCTATAAAAGATTTTGAAGATAATTTATACATATTTGATTATATTTTATCAGATATTCAAATTACATAGTTTGGAGGAATTACATGATTGTATTGTGCGTTACAGGTAGTATTGCAGCTACTGAGTCTATTAAACTGGCCCGTGAGTTCAGACGCCAGGGTGTTGAAGTAAAATGCTTTATGAGTGATGCTGCATGTGAGATTATACATCCCAACTCTATGGAATTCGCTACCGGCAGTGAAGTTGTAACAAAGTTGACCGGTAAAATTGAGCATGTTAAATACTCACAGGAAGATTTAATATTGGTTGCTCCGGCCACGGCAAACACTATTTCCAAATTTGCGCATAAAATTGCTGATGATGCAATATCCACTCTTCTAATCACTGCATATGGACACGACACACCAATTTTGTTTGTTCCATCAATGCATGATTCAATGTATAAGGCAATTAAAGAGAATATTGATAAGATTAAGCAGGATGAATCTGCTAAATTCATTAAACCTCGTATGGATGAAGGAAAAGCAAAGTTCCCATCAAAAGAGGACATTGTTCTTGAATCTTTAAGAACTATTAGTCTAAATAAGAAGGATTGATTTTATTAAAGGGAAAAAAGTTTTAATAAGCCTTGGAGGCACATATGAGCCTATTGATTCTGTAAGGGGTATTACAAATAAATCTTCTGGAAAAATGGGTTTGGCACTGGCAAAAGAAGCATATATTAGAGGCGCCGATTTGACTTTGGTTGTGGCTAAAGTTAGTGTTGACATTCCTTCTGTTTTTGATGTTATTCGTGTTGAGACGGGTAATGAAATGAATGAATCTATTTTGAGTCTAATTCCTGATTTTGACATTTTCATATCTACAGCTGCAGTTTCTGATTTTGAATTTAAGAAGAAGGATAATAAAAAAATCGATTCAAACAGTTCACTATTCTTAAATTTGAAACCGACCACTAAAATCATTCGTCAGGTTAAAAAAATAAATCCCGACATTTTCTTAGTTGGTTTTAAGGCAGAATTCAACATATCCAAAGATGAAATAATCTGCTGTGCTAGAAAGCAAATTGAACAGGCAGGTACAGATTTGGTCATTGCTAATGACATATCCAAAAGCGGATGTCATTTCGGATCTGATGATAATGAGGTTTTAATTGTCGATGATGATGTATTGTCTGTTCCTTTAGCTTCAAAAAGCGAAATTGCAAAAACCATTTTTGATGTAATTTCTAAAAAGACATGTTAACATCTACATTACTCACTTTATTTATATATTTTTCATCTTGTGCTGTTTGTTATTCTTGATTTTGGAGTTATAATTTCTGTTAATTATGAGTTAAACATTATTTTAATTGATCATATTTTCTATTTTATCGAATCTTCTTTTCATCTTATTTTTTGATTCACAGGAGTCATTCCGGTTGGAGTAAATTTATTTTTAATAGGCTAATTTTATAAATGCTTTTTATTGTTGTTGCTATTTGATAGTTTGATAAAGGTATTGTGGTAAAAAGTAATTTAGTTGTTGGCTTTTCTATGAATCAAATTTTTAGTTTGTTAACTGAACTTGTAGCTTAATATAAGTCCATTAAAGTAATACTTTTTATAAATAAAATGGATGAAATAGTCTTTAAAAAAAATTCTTCTAAAAATTAGTATTTTTATAAAATGAGTTCATGCCTTTAGGCTTTACTTAAATGGAGTGATTAATAGAGTGAATTAACCTAAAGGACACTTCAATGAACTATTATTTTATTTGCATTAGCATATATAATATTTTATTTTCTACTATAAAAAGGTATCTGAGTATTACGAATTGTTGATTTTTGTAGTATTTTTTTAATTTTCTTAAAGGTATTTTTTCACTGATTATCGCTTGAAAATCATGTGATTTTTTTCAAGGATTTTTACTTGATTGGCAATGCAATATTGCCTTTTTTGTGGCGGTGTTGTTTTGGGTTTTGGTTAATTTTAAAAAATTTACCATTGTTTCTGCATGAATTTTCGTCTGATTTTGATTTGTTATTTCAGATGTTTTTGGTTAGGGTAACTGTTATTGTAATATTCGGGGTTATCTGTTTTTGTCTTATAAAATTTTCAAATCCTTTTAATCATATGATTTCAAAGGTGGTGATATCTGTTGGAGTATCGTGAGGATATGTTTTCGGCTGTAGGGGGTGATTGTCTCTTTTTTGTTAAGTCGTAAAAAATTAAATTGATGTGAACTTTCTGTTTTCTCTTTGAAGCTTGAAAATCCATGGGTGCACGGTCATGTTTGAGGCGTGAGGCTGATTTTGGATTTGATTGATTTTTCTTGTTCATTCAATTTGGGGTGTTAATTGATTATTAAACCTTGGCTAATTTTAATTGGAGGATATTTTGTTGATTATTGATTTATCATCATTTTAATATCATAATTACTTTGAATACGTAATATTGCTTTTAGTTCGTAATTTAAACGATGGAAATCTTAATAAACTATGATAAACAATCTTATAGTATGGATATTGAATATATTAAGGAAAATTATCGCTTTGAAACACTTACAGGCGAACATGATTTGTCCAATTTTAAGTGTGCATCAGATGATTTGAATGATTTTCTTAAACGTGATGCGTTAACTCAGCAAAAAAGCAAATTAAACCTGACAAAATTAGTGATGTGTGATGATACTATAGTAGGTTATGTTTCCCTTTTGACTGATACAGTTCCTTTAAGGGATATTCGTGATGAAGACACAAAACAGGATATTAAAGATCAATTGGACATCACTTCCAAAAAGAGGAAATTGCCTGCAATCAAAATAGGAAGATTTGCGATAGATGAAAAATATGCTCATAAAGGATTAGGTTCCGAAATATTGATGAGCGTTTTATTCAATGTTAAAAATATTGCTGAAGATAATGTTGGATTAAGATTTGTTACGGTGGAAGGATATGCAAGCGCATATAATTTCTACACAAATCATAACTTCATTAACCTGAAAAAAGACGACGATAAAATTAAAGAGAAATTAGATGTCATTATAGAACGAAATCCTGAACAGACATTCTATTTATATCTGGATTTAAGAGTTCTAGAATGATACCTTCCTAGCCGCATCATACCTCTTTTTGAATTCTTTATCCTTTTCTGTAAGAGGTTCGACCATTCTGTTTAAAAAATCAGATGCTTCTTTACCATATAATGTTGGGGTATCTCCAATAGGTTTTGCCATAGCTTATCGCCTCTTCAGTTTGTACATTTACTATGTTTCTCATCGCTTAAATAAGTGTTGTTTGCAATGACTTCAATATTATCATTTCAATTCAATATTTCATTTATTTGATAAATAAGATGAAAATGTTAGGTATTGAAGTAATTTGACTAATCATTATGGAATTGGATTTCAAAATGCATCAGGTTTATCTGCAATGAAATTCATAAGTATCACTTGAGAGGCAAAAGCTTGATATATTTCTATACATAACTAAGTAATACTTTTTGGCGGTTTTTGTAGTAAGTTTTTATTTTTCTTAGAGCTATTTTTTAGTTGATTATCACTCAAAAATTGGGTGATTTTTTTCAAAGATTTTTACTTGATTGGCAATGCATTATTGCCTTTTTTGTGGGGGTGTTGTTTTGGGTTTCGGTCAGTTTTAAAAAATTTATCACTCTTTTTTTCTGAATTTTCGCCCGATTCTCCTTTGGCATTTCAAACATTTCTGGTTTGGATAACTGTTATTGTAATATTGTCGATTATCTGTTTTTGCCCCATGAAATTTTCAGATCCTTGTAATCATATGATTTCAAAGGTGGTGATATCTGTTGGGGTATCGTGAGAATATGTTTTCGGCTGTAGGGCGTGGTTGTCTATAGTCTGTTAAGTCGTGAAAAATTAAATTTATGTGAGCTTTCCGTTTTCTGTTTGGGGCCATGAAAATCCATTTGGGCATTGTCATGTTTGAGGTGTGAGGCTGATTTTAGATTTGATGGACATGTTTTCACATAGGTTGGTGTAAATTGCCGTCTGTGTGTTTATTCGTCTGGTTCATCGTTCGTGGGATTTTTAATTTTCACTTTAAAAAATTCATGGGATGTGGCGGCATTTCACAATTACATCTGGTTTTCTTTAGACATGTCATTGTCTGACATTGAAATATTGCTCCTCCCTTTGTAATATTGTCATCACTTCGTAAAATTGCTTTCATTTCAAACAAAAATTATTTATAATTTTTAATTTAATATATAATAGGTAATTCATCCTTAATTGAATGAAATGAGGAACTATTATGGATGAAAAATATGCTATCAAATTATTTGAAGAGTATAAGATAAGGACTAAATGGAGGTCTTGAAATCGAGGATTGCCACTATTCAGTAATAGATGTCATAGCAGTCCTTACAGAAAGTAAAAATCCAAATAGGTACTGCGCTGACTTAAAAAAATTATCCGAGGAATCCTGTCAACCTTACGAAAATATCGTAAGGTTTAAACTCAAAGCTACTGATGGTAAAATGCGTGTAACTTATGCTCCTAATACTAAACAATTATTGCGTATCATCAATCCGTTCCTTCACCAAAAGCCGAACCTTTCAAACAGTGGTAAAGAAAATGCCCTTTTTTGCATGCAATCAGTTGTTAATCTTATTGGGATGATGAGTATGGATATCGAATATATTAAAGAGAATTATATTTTTGAGACACTAAATGAAAACCATGACTTAGATGATTTTGAATGTGAATCGGAAGATTTGACAAATTTTTTAAAAAATGATGCATTGAATCAGCAAGATTTGAATTTAAGCCTAACTCATTTGGTAATTTGTGATGGGGTTATTGTTGGGTATGTATCAATTTTAACAGATTCAATGAAATTAAAAATCCTTGAAGATGAAACTGTTAAAAAAGAAATACGTGCTGAATTAAATATTACTGAAAACAATGAGATGCCTGCAATCAAAATAGGAAGATTCGCAATTGATAAAGAATATGCCCATAAAGGATTAGGCAAACATGTTTTTAGAAATGTCTTGTTAAGTATTTTGGACATATCTCAAAATATTGTTGGGTTAAGATTCATAACCGTAGATGCATATGCAAGTGCATTCTGGTTCTATGTTGACAAAAACAATTTCAAATATCGTAAAAACGATCAGAAATTGGTTGATAACATGGATGAGATTATAAAAATAGATTCTGAAAGAAGTTTCACTCTTTACAAAGATTTAAAAAGTATTTAAAAAATAGGGTTTGAAAAAAAGATCATCTTGTGAATAAAACAATTCTCTGATTTCTGATTTCTTTTGCAAACTCTTTATCTTTTTTGGTAGGAGGTTCATGCATTTCTTTTAAAACAGCAATTGCATCTTCACCTTCAAAAACAGGAGTTTTTGCAATAGGTTTTGCCATATTTTATCACCTCTTCAAGTTGTAAAAATTATTATGTTTCTCATTACTTAAATAAGTGTTGTTTGCAATGACTTCAATATTATCATTTCAATTCAATATTTCCTTTATTTGATAAATAAGATGAAAATAGTAGGTACTGATGTAATTTAATTGATTAGTATATGATTGGATTTCAAAAAGCATCAGGTTTATCTGCAATGAAGTTCATAAATATCACTCGAGAGGCAAAGCTTGATATATTCTGATAAATATCAAAGTAATGGATGTCATTTCAGTTCTAACCGGTATTATTGGTTGTCTATTATATATGTGAAAAGATATTATTTGGGAAAGTATTATATTAATTTTCATATTAATTATTAATTAATAAATTTTTCTTCTATAGTGGAATTTTTTATAATTTCTAAAAATTTTTCTCAACTAATAATGCAACATGGTCCTTTTCGTATGGTTCCAGTTTGACTTTTTCAATAATCCTAAAACCTTTTTCTTTCAATTTCTTTTCCTGTTCCTTGAATATTTTTTTGGGCTTTTGTACAACGTCAATACTTCTGGCTTTAATCATTAAGAGTCCTAAGGCATCATCATTTCCGAAAATATTCATATTTTTCATAAATAATTCAGTTTGTGTTGGCTGGGCTACATCGCAGTATACCAGGTCTACCTTTTCTAAAATGTTGAGATATCCTTTGGGTTTTGTTGTATCTCCTAAAATAGGCGCAATATTAAACCTTTGGCGTGAAAGCTGAACCAATTTTTTTGCTGTTGTTGGTGAAAATTCAACTGCATACACTCTCCCGTCAGTTATAATATCTGAAATGTGGGATACGGTTGTTCCGGTTGATGCGCCAAGGTATAATACTTTTGAAGTTTCTTCAAGCTTCAGATTTTCTAATCCATTTAATAATGCTGCTGATAATTTTGAACGTCTGGGGTTCCATATCCTGTATTCTGCATCTTCCTGAATTAATTCTTCTCCATAAACTGATGTTCCGGGGGTTAAATTCTTGGTGGCAATATTTCCATCTTTAAAATAAACATTCATATTTTATCTCCTTTTCTTTCTTTTTTTACCTTTTTTCTTACTTTTTTTCGGTTTTGAATGTTCTTTTTTATTCTTTCGTGTTGGTTTTGTTGGGAATGGATTATTTTTCTCTATTTCTTCTACTTTTGATAGAAATTCTTCTGCAGCATTTTCATCAAATGTTTTAGTAAAAACGTCACGTCTAACGGCCAGTGAAATCATTCCTGCAAGCATTCTTGCAATTTTACCTCGGTTCCACCATTTGGCCCCTCTAACTTGGGGATGTTGATATATTAATCCATATTTGGGAGGTCTGTCTCCGCTTTTTAAATGTCTAAATAACGCTTTTTCAGCACCCATTATCTGGACAGTACTTGATGAGTACAATGCGAGTCTTCTAATTCCTCCGGCATGTGAAATCAACTTTGCACCAAGTGATGATCCAACTAAAAGCTTTAAATTCGGCGCAATGGATTCAATTTTTTCATCAATATACTTTTCAATGTTTTGTCTTGATTTTTGAAGTTCATAAATTGAATTGGCATAGTTGTTCATAATCTCTAAATCCAACGGATTTATATCTTCATCTAAATCAATAATGTCACTTGGAAATGCATCAGGTTTTGCTTCAATAATTTTTTCTTTTGTTTTATTTTGTGATATTAATTTGATGTAGGTTTCATTATTTTTAACAACATCCATTTCGGGAAAATAAAGTGCATACCATTCTCTAATTCGTTCGACTAATTTGGAAATGCTTTCATCGATTTCATCAATCGAATTAATGGCTTGTATTAAATGCTTATCTTCAGAAGCGGAAGCCTTTTTAATATTGTATATTGCCAAATTTCTATAAATCGAAGTTATGTCTTGTGAATCCAGACCAAACTTTTCATAATTGCTTCTTAAATACTCTCCGGCGGAATTCGGAGTTTTTATTATTATCTTATCGTTGCCATAATCTGAATGTCTTTTATTGGATTCAATGATTATCTCATCATATTCTTTTGAAACTTCTTCAATTATTTCCAATTCTTCTTTAACAATTTTTTTATCATTAATTTCAGCCAGTCTGTTAATTATCTCATCTTCAGGAAATAATTTTTCTGATATTAATTCATTTTCACTATTAAAAGCTAAAAAACCTTTAACCGAGTAAGTTATATAACATTCCATGAAGTTACATATTTTTTTTATTTTTAATAAGTATTTTCATATATCACAAGGTTTAATTTATTTAATTTCTAAATAGACATAGTATATTAGTATTATCTTGGATTTGAAATTATGTCAAAAAACTATAAAGATTTACAATATGAATTGGAACTTAAAAATGCTGAAATTGATGAGCTTAATTTGGATTTGGAAAACAAAAAAGATGAAATCAACAAATTGAAGTTATATTCGACTAAATTGAAATATGAAAAGAAAAATTTGGAAGATAAACTTGATACAAAAATTGATTACGACAAAGCAAGAATTAAGGAACTGGACGATTTGTCTGAAAAGATTAAAGAAAAGGAGTCTGTTATAGAAGATAAGCAGGATCAGGTTAAATATTTAAGGTCTTTGATTGATGATTATAAAGGTCAGTTAAATAGAAATACTGAAAATTTAGAAGTCCAACTTAGGAAAATCTCTAAAACATATGAAGATTTGCTTAAACAAAAAGATTCAATAATCAAAAAACAAGATGAAGAAATTTCCAATTTAATAAAATCCAAAGAAGAGATAATTAAATCTAATAAAACTAATGTAATCAGTTTAAAATTGCAAAATGAAAAGTATCAGGAAATTATTGAAAAATTAACAAAAACTAATTAAATAATTAATTACAAAGTTGATATCATGTTGAAAACAAATATTTGCGGAGTTGAATTTAGAAATCCTCTGATGCTGGCTGCAGGAATCATGGGAAGTAATGCTTCATCAATGAATTGGATTTTAAAATCCGGTGCCGGCGGTGTCGTTTCAAAATCCTTTTCTTTAAAACCTCATCCGGGATATGTTAATCCTACAACTGTTGCAGTTGATGGAGGCATTATAAATGCAATCGGACTTTCAAATCCTGGTGTTGATAATTTTAAAGAGGAACTGATGAAAATTGAAAGAAAAAACAACGTCGTTATAGCTTCAATTTATGGAGCAACGCCGGATGAGTTTTCCACATTGGTGGGGAAAGTTCAGGATTGTGTTGACATGATTGAGTTAAATATTTCATGTCCTCACGCAATGGAAGGTTATGGTGCGTCTATTGGTCAGGATTGTAATTTAAGTCATACTATTGTTTCAACAGCAAAAGATGCTTCTGATGTTCCGATAATTGCTAAGTTAACTCCAAATGTAACTGATATTGCTGAAATTGCAAAAACTTGTGAAGATGCAGGTGCTGATTGCTTATCTCTTATTAACACATTAGGTCCTGGCATGAAAATCAATATTGATGCTGCCCGTCCGGTACTGTCTAATAAATTTGGTGGAATGAGCGGCCGTGCAATTAAGCCGATTGCCATTAGTAACGTTTATTCAGTTTATGAGGCTGTTGAAATTCCGTTAATCGGTGTTGGCGGAATTTATAGCTGGGAAGATGTTGTAGAATTTATCTATGCAGGTGCAAAGGCAGTTCAGATAGGGACTGCTATTATGGATGAAGGTGTTGAAGTATTTAATCATATCAACGAGGGATTGGAAAAATTCATGGATGAAAAAGGATTTTCATCTATTGATGAAATGGTTGGACTTGCACATGAGGAGTTGTAATTATGATTAATGAACCGAAAATTGTTGAAATAACAGATATTATTGATGAAACTCCTACAATTAAAACTTTCAAATTCAATTGGGACATGGCTGCCCTTGGAAAACCAAATCCTGGGGAATTCGTCATGGTTTGGAATTTCAAAAATGAAAAGCCAATGTCTATTGCTCAAATAAATGATGATGAATTGGCTATTGCCGTTAAAAATATTGGAGAATTCACATCACAATTGCACGATTTAAAAATTGGTGATCATATAGGTATTAGGGGCAGTTACGGTCACGGATTTGATAATTCCTTTGAAAATAAAAGGATTTTGGCAATTGGAGGTGGTGTTGGGATGGCACCAATTAATGCAATTGTCAGCGATTTATTAAAAAAAGGCAATTCTGTTGATGTTGTTGCAGCTGCAGTTACTGAAGATGAATTATTATATGCAGATGCACTTGAAAAATTAGGGGCATCTATTTATCATTGTACTGATGATGGAAGTTTCGGGTTTAAAGGATTTGCAACAGATTGTACAATCGAGCTACTTAAAAATTCAACTTATGATTATGCATTTGTTTGCGGACCTGAGATAATGATGAAAGGAATTTTCGATATTCTTGAAGAGGCATCAATACCTGCACAATATTCTCTTGAAAGATATATGAAATGTGCTCTTGGTGTATGCGGTCAATGTTGTGTTGATAGTGAAGGTTGGAGAATCTGTGTTGAAGGGCCGGTTTTTGAAAATGACAAAATATATAAAATAACCGAGTTCGGCAAATACAGAAGGGATTCATGCGGTGTCAAATACTAATTTAAGGCTGATAACATGGGTATTGAAATTAAAGAATATTTTACTCTTCCGGCACTTCTAATCTGTTTTTTATTGATTGTATCGCTGATGTTTATATTTCCTGTTTTGAAAATGATTATTTTGGGAGTTATTCTGGCTTATGGGATTAGGCCATTGGCTTTTAAAATTCAATCAAAATTAAAATTTTCTTCAATTTCAATATTGCTGGCAATGGTGATTGTTTTAATACCTTTAGTTTTGTTATTGGGTTATATTTCTTTTGAAATATCCTCTGCTCTTTCAAGTGTACTTGTATCCAGCTCATATGCTGATTTCAATTCATCTATTTCAAATCTGATTTCTTATTTGCCGGTTAATCTGGATTCAAACACGATTTCTGCACAGTTAAATTCAACATTTGAGAATGTAGCAGGATTCGTTTTAAATTATGGAGTAAGTTTTTTAGGAAAATTTGCCAATATTACTTTAGAGTTATTTATACTTGTTTGTTCAGTTTTTTATTTTGTTAGGGACGGAGATAAATGCTTCAATTTCATTAGAAGTTTTGTTCCTCGCGATTCCATAAATTTCTTTGATAATACTGTTGAATCTGTAAAGGATGTATTAAAAAGCATATTTTACGGGCACTTCCTGACTTCTGTAATAATCGGTATTTTTGGATGTATAGGATATTCTCTTTTAGGATATCCCTATGGAATATTTTTAGGTGTTTTAACAGGAATTTTTCAATTGATTCCAATATTCGGACCTTGGCCGATTTACTGGACATTATTCTTTATTGATATACTGGGCGGAAATTATCCAAGATCAGTCATTGTTTTACTATTCGGGTTTTTCTTAAGCACAATCGATATGTATATTCGTCCAGCTCTCTCAAGCCGTTATGTGGATATTCATCCCTTAATTTTACTTGTAGGATTCCTGTCCGGACCTTTAGTTTACGGACTTGTAGGTTTTATTGTAGGTCCTTTGATTTTGGGAATAACGTTTACTGTTTTGGACAGTTATAGAAAAGAATACCTTGGAGATGGATAGATGCAAAAGAACGTTGTTATTTTGGATATTGATTATGTCACATTCGATGAAAAACCTGTAATCAGGTTGTTTTCAAAAGATGGGGATAAAAATGTAGTCCTATTGGATGATACTTTTGAACCTTATTTATATGTTGCGTCTGATGATTTGGACGGATGTTTAAAAGAGATCCAGGATAATTTGGACGTTGTGCGTGTAGAAAAAGTTCTTAAAAAAGATTTTCAAATAAAAACTGAGTTTTTAAAAGTCACATTTAAACATCCTCAGGAACTTGCTAAAAATAGAGACGCTTTAAGAGATTTGGAAAGCGTAATCCAAATAAGGGAATTCGATATTCCATTTTACAGGCGATATTTAATGGACCGTGATGTAATTCCAATGACTGAAGTTGTAGCTGTTGGAGATAAAATCGATTCATTTATGGATTTGGATTCAGATAAGCAAGATGTTGAAATTATCAAACTCACAGAAAAACTGAAACGTGTTCCGGAATATCCTCACAATTTCCGTATTTTAAGCTTTGACTTGGAGGTTAGAAACCCTCACGGAATGCCTAATCCAGAAGTTGATGAAATTATTATGATTGGTGTTTCAAGCAATTTCGGCATTAATCAGGTCATCTCAACTAAGACAAATTCTAAAAACAGAAACGATTTTGTAAATCAGGTCAATTCTGAAAAGGAAATGATTGAGGAATTTGTGCAGATTATTAAAGATAACAATGTTGACATTCTTGTAGGTTATAATTCTGATAACTTTGATTTTCCATACCTAAAAGACAGGGCTAAATTATTGGGTGTTGATTTAGACATTGGAATGGATGGATCAGATATCCGGTTTATTAGGAGGGGCTTTGCAAATGCAGCTTCTTTTAAAGGTTTGATTCATGTTGATTTGTATCTGGTCATGAGAAGATACATGACTCTTGAGAGATATACTCTTGAGAGGGTTTATTATGAATTATTTGGCGAGGAAAAGATTGATGTTGCAGGAGATAGGATTTGGGAATTCTGGGATAATGGCGGTGAGGAATTGGATAATCTGTTTGATTATTCGCTGGATGACGTTGTCTCAACATTGAGGATTGCAGAACAAACCCTTCCTCTTAACTTAGAGCTCACCCGTATTATTGGCCAGCCTTTATTTGATGTTTCCCGTATGGCAACAGGCCAGCAGGCAGAATGGTTTTTAGTAAAGCAGGCATATTTTGATGAGGAGGTAGTTCCAAATAAACAAGGAGCAAACTTTGCCAATAGAGCTGCTGCTGAGGATAATGAAGGGGGATATGTAAAAGAACCTGAAAAAGGCTTACATGAAAATCTTGTCCAATTCGATTTTAGAAGCCTGTATCCAAGTATTATTATTTCAAAAAACATCTCTCCGGATGTTATGTATTTGGGGGATGTTGAAAATAAAGAGGAGTATAATATTTCTCCAGAGCACGGCATCAAGTTTAAAAAAGATCCTCAGGGTTTTATCCCTTCAGTTATTGATAAGATTCTACAAGAAAGATTTAGAATTAAAAATGAAATGAGGGAATGTGAGGATGAAACAGTAAGAAAAGCATTAAATGTACAACAACAGGCCATTAAAAGACTTGCCAATACAATGTATGGAATTTATGGATTTCCCAGATTTAGATGGTATTCTTTTGAATGCGCTAAAGCCATTACTTCCTGGGGAAGGGAATATATTAAATCATCAATTAAAAAAGCAGAAGAATTTGGTTTTTACGCGATATATGCTGATACTGATGGTTTTTATGCTAAATATAAAAAAGAAAAAGAGTAAGAGAAATTAATTCTCTTATTTAGTTATTTTTATGTATGATGTTGCGGTTTTTCCAACACAATATTTGTTTGCAGAACTAACTACTACTTTATGGTTTCCAACACTTAAAGATTTCACATTAAGATATGCAATTCCTTTTGAATTAGTTTTTATTGTATAAGTTTTGTAGGATTTGCCTGTGTAAACTTTAACTTTTACTTTAACTCCAGGAATCACTTTATTTGTTTTTGTATTTTTCACAGTAACTTTAAAGTTTTTGTTTGTTCCTTTTTTAGCAGTTATTTTTGCAGGAGTTAATTTAGTTGGAGCTTTAAGCACTACGATTTTTGATGAAACTTTTTTAACACTAAAGTCTTTTGCATCAGCGCCTCTGACTTCAACCTTGTAAGTTCCAGGGTTTAAATCAATTAATAATTTTAACTGACCATTACCTCCGGTATTTCCATTGTAATTGTAGTATTTGTAAGGGGATATGTATATTCTAATGTTAAGTTTTCCATCATAAATAGGTGCATTTTTCTTTTGTGTGTTGACTAATTTTATAGTAAAGTATTTGCCTTGTTTGTAGTATGCAGTCACTTTTGGTGCAACAATCTTTGCAGATGCCTTTTTAACTGTAATATATTTGGTAACTGTATTGCTGCTATATCTTGTATCTGCAGATTTTACAACTATCTTGTGTTTTCCAACAGCTAAGGATGCTGAAAATTTAACAAATCCGTTTTTATCTGCCTGGAAAAGATACGCCTTTGATTTTGAACCTGTGTATATTTGAACATATACGATTGCATTAGGCACTGCTTTACCGGTTTTTTTGTCTGTAATTTTAATAATTGCTGTAGTTCCGGTATTGTAGCTTATAGTTGAACCGGATGTTATCGCTATAGTTACAGGTTTTGCAACAATAGTTATTTTTCCGCTGACCTGTTTATATTTCATGTTTTTGGTATCATTATTACTAACATTAATATTATAAATTCCACTGGTTAAAGTATTGATATTGATTACTCCAGTTCCGTTTACATTAGTTAGAATGTAATAATGCTTATCTTTGGTTTCAGGCATATATAAGTGAAGAAGAATACCAGGTACTGGACTGCCGTCAACAGCATTTGTAACTTCAATGTTGAATTTTTTAGCAGTTCCATATTCTTCTTTCATATTTTCAATTTCAATATTGATTGTTGCTTGTTCGATAGTCAAATTAGTTTTAAAGGTGCTGAATCTCAAATCACTTTTTTCATCCTTACTTAATTCAACAGTATTGTTGCCAACATTTAGGTAATCTTGACTTAATTTACCATTATCTAGAGTATAAACAATTAAAGAAGTTGTTTTAAATGTTATAATGCCATTTTTATCTATTACTCCATCGAATGATGTTCTGAGGTTACTTCTGATAATAGTTAACCTTATTTTTTTACCTGTTAAATTGGTGGTTTCATTATCAATATCAGTTACTTTAAATGTGAAATTTCCATTTTGGTATTGATTTTTACCATTGATTACATCAATCTTAACATTGTATATTCTATTTGATTTGATAGTGGTGTTAAGTGTTTTATTGCCGTTAGTGTAGACGATGGCAATATTTGATGTGGTAATGTTATTTGCCAATGGATAATTAAATATGATTTTATTGTTTTCTACTTTAAAGTCAGAAATATTGACTGTTTTAGTCTCATTTCCGTCTTTATAGGTTATGCTTATATTAAACTCATTTTTACTTAGAATTTCACTGTCCTTCCCATTTGTAACATTAATTGGAATTTCAACAATTTTTGAACTGTTGACATCAATGGAACTGTCTGTTTCAATTGAATAGTTTCCAAAAATACATAAATTAATAATTTTTGAAGAGTTATTATAAATGTCATTGCCTAAATAGGTTATATTTAATTTATGATTGCCCTTGCTTAATTTATCAAGGATAATAATTTTTGAATTGTTATAACTGAATTTTATTTGTTTGTTTCCTTCATAGACTGTTAAATTTTTATCAGTAATTCCGATAGAATTACTTTCATTATCTTTTACAGTAACATCAATTACCTTTGTTTCATTATCTCTTATTGCAACGTCTTCAGAAACAACTTCGGTACTTTTTTTAACTGTTGTGTTTGCTGATTCATTTGCAAGAACAATGTCTGATCCATCATCTGATAAACTGACATCTTCATTGGTGTCTATGTCGTTTGCAGAAACAGATCCTATGCTTACTAATAAGAATACTGCTATTGTTATTAGTAAGATGTAAGAGTTTTTAAGTTTCATTACTTATTTCCTCCTTTTTTTTTAAAAATCATATTTCTCAATAAAAAGTTATTATAATTTTTAGTATTATAATCTTATGTATTGCTTACTATATAATCATTTTTATTTTAATAAATGTAAACTCCAATTTACTTTAATTGAAATCCAACGAAATGTAAATAGTTCATAATCGTTTTGTTAATAAAAAAAAGAATGGAGGATAAAATTATCCTTCAAGGTAAGAATCAAGGTCAATATCTAAATTGCCGCAGATTCTTTCTAACTGTTCATATAATTTTTCATCGATGATAATTCCATTGGCTTCAGAATCAGCAATTCTTTTAACTTCTAAATCACCTGGAACTGCAACATTCTCACCAGTAGCTCTGACTTGTGAGATAAATTCTTCGGTATTTGCTTTAAATTCATCAAAGTCTCCGAATTTGGAAGGATCAATTACAATGTACAAATCTCCTTTTGTACAATCCTTCTCAGGTGAAGCTGTACCGGTTACACCAAGACCATACTCTGCCTGTACTAATGGTCCGGTTAATATTTCAATTAATAAAGATAATGCATATCCTTTAAATCCGCCAAATGGTAAAATTGACCCTTCTAATGCTTCTGTAGGATCATTTGTTGGTTTTCCGTCTTTATCTAATGCCCATCCATCAGGCAATTCAATTCCTTTTCTTTTTGATTCAATGATTTTTCCACGTGCAGTAACTGATGTTGCCATATCTACAGTAATATAGCTGTCAGATGGAATGCCTAATGCAATAGGGTTGGTTCCGATTAAAGCTTTGCTGCCTCCTAAAGGAGCAATAGCCGGATCGGTATTTGCAATTACCAATCCGATACAATTTTCTCTTAAGGCCAAATCAGAATAAAATCCGGTAACTCCAAAGTGATTGGTGTTGTGAACACCGACACAGCCAATACCCAGTTCTTTTGCTTTTTTAATTGCAATTTGCATGGCTTTGTAGGATACAGCTTGTCCAAATCCGCTGTTACCGTTAATTAATGCCATTGCAGGTGTTTCTTTTTCAATGGTAATGTTGTCTTCTAAGTTAATTGTACCTGATTTAATACTAATGAGGTATTGCGGGAATCTGCCAAGCCCATGTGATGTAAACCCTTTTAAATCTGCATCAACGGTAGCTTCCGCAACTAATTTCTGGTCTTCTTCACTAGCCCCTAATTTTTTCAGTATTTCTTTAACAAGAGCCATTTCATTATCTTTCATTATCTTCATCATATCAATCCTTATCAGTTAATTAAATCAGTATTCAATTTCACTACCTTCAAAAGCTTTAACCGTAATTTTTTCATCATCAGTTACGCTGCCTATAATCTGGCAGTTGCAATAGTCTTTTAAGGTGTCCATTATCTTGTCTGCCTCTTCTTCGCCACAGATAACAACAAAACCGACACCCATGTTGAAAACTTTATACATTTCTTTGATGTCTACGTTTTGTTCGTAAATGAGTTTAAATATTTCCGGAACTTCAGGAAGGTCGTTAATATCATAACCTACGCCTTTTTTCAAACGTCTAAGGTTAGTAAAACCTCCTCCGGTAATATGTGCAAGACCATTGATATTGTATTCTTTTTCAAATAGCGCAACAATAGGTTTAACATAAAGTTCGGTTGGTCTAATCAATTCTTCACCAATGGTTGTTTTGCCGTTAGGCATCATATCTTCAACAGAAAAACCGCCATCATCGAATAATGCTTTTCTGGCCAAACTGTATCCGTTGGAATGAATTCCATTACTTTCGATACCAATCAAAACATTTCCCGGTTGGATATTTTCGCCGGTAATAATTTTATCAATGTCTACAAATCCAATACCTGTACCTGCCAAATCGAAATCTTTAATGATTCCTGGAAGGGATGCTGTTTCACCGCCGATAATTGCAATTTTAGATTCATTAGCACCTTTAACAAGACCTTCTGCAATTTCTGCAGCTCTTTCAGGGTCCGGTTTTTCAACAGCAAGGTAGTCTACTAAAGCAATTGGTTCTGCTCCGACACATAAAATGTCGTTAACTACCATAGCAATACAGTCAATACCTACTGTATCGTATTTGTTCATCATTTCAGCAATTAAAATTTTACTTCCAACACCATCAGTACTCATTGCAATAGCTTTATCGCCCAATTTTACTAAAGCAGCATAATGGCCGCTGTCAGTAATAATATCCCTACATTCTAATGTTGATTTAAGTTTATCGGCTAGTTTTGAAACAGTAACAGCTTCTAAATCTATATCAACACCTGATTCTGAATAAGTAACCATTTTCACACCTATTGTTTTAAAAATAAATTGATGTTGTAATTTTTACAACATTCATTATAGTATTACTTTGTTTTAATTAGTATTTAATTATTAATGAATCCTTACACAATCTAAGTTAATCGGAGTTTTAGTCTCAATTTTATAACTTCTATGAATTGAAGATGCAAGGTCCACAGTTTTGTACGGGTCTCCATGACAGGTAATGACCCTTTCAGGTCTAGGATTAAGTCTTTTAACGTATTCCATCAATTGTCTTCTGTTGGAGTGACCACTAAATCCATTAATGGTTTTAACTTCCATTTTAACATTGAATATTCTGGTTTTTCCTTCATCATCTTCAAGAGGAACTTCTTTCCAGCCTTTTTGAACTCTTCTACCCATTGAACCTTCAGACTGGTATCCTACAAAGATTAAAGTATTTCTTTCATCTTCACATAACCATTTGAAGTATTCAACAGAGTTACCTCCGGTTAACATACCTGAGGTTGACAGGATAATTGCAGGATCGCTGCTTTCAACAAGTTCCTTTCTTTGGTCATGATTTTGAACTTTAACAAACATGTCTGAAACGAAAGGGTTTCTTCCCATATGGAAAATTTGGTCTCTTAAATCTTTACTTAAGTATTCAGGTCGTGCAGTGTGTATTGCAGTAGCTTCCCAAATCATTCCGTCAATGAGAATTGGAACTTCTTCAATTAATCCATGTCTCATATACTCTTCTAAAACAACCATGAGCTCCTGTGCCCTTCCCACAGCAAACACTGGCACCAATACTTTTCCTCCACGTTTAAGTGTTTTATAGATTGTTTTCATCATTTCCTTTTCAGCATTATTTCTTGAAGGCTGAATATCTTCTTTTCCACCATAGGTACTTTCCATAATTACTGTTTCAGCACGTGGGAAACGAATGGTTGCAGGTTCCAGTAATCTGGAAGGTTCGTATTTGAAGTCTCCGGTATATACTAAATTGTAAGCTCCGTCTCCAATATGCATATGGGATATTGCCGAACCTAAAATGTGTCCTGCATTGTGCAATGTTAATCTTATGTCTGGTGAAATGTCTGTTACCTCACCGTAGTCTAAGGTAATTGTATTTTTGATTGCTTGGTGGACATGTTTTGAGGTAAATGGTAGAGGATTTCCTTCCCTGTGTGCAATATCAATATGATCAAATTGTAAAAGGGTGGTTAAGTCTCTAGTTGGGGTTGTACAGTAAACTGGCCCGTCATATCCGTAATGGAATAGGTAAGGTACAAATCCGCAATGGTCCAAGTGAGCGTGAGAGATGATAACAGCATCCAATTCTTCAATTGAAAATTCCGGAGCGTTCAAGTATGGGAATGCATTTTTATTATCTGATGCAGCAACATTAACTCCACAATCTAATAAAACACGACTGTTTGGTGTTTGCAAAAGCATAGATGAACGTCCCACTTCTTTAAATCCTCCCATTGAAGTGACTCTTGCCCAATCATTTGGATATTTGCTTCCCTGGTGAATCTGACGTCCAAGACGCTGTAATAATTTTTTCCTATCTTTACTGCTATTTTTCTGAATAGTTCTGATTTTTCCAATAATGTCTGAACTTATTGGTGGAGTTCTTAGGATTTTAGGTGCCCATCCGGTATTTTTAACAATGCTTCTTGAAGTAACACCGTATTTTCCGATAACAAGTCCAGGCTTTTTAGCGGTAATAACCACTTCTGCAGTTACTGTGTCAAAATAAATATCTGTGATTTCCGCTCCTTCAGGAACAATTTCATGAATCTTGTTTATTGTATCTTCGGCCTCAAGCAATGCGCTTTTATCTGAGCGAATGATTATCCTTTTTCTCAATTCTTTTGCAAGTGACCGTATAAGGTCACCATTTTCAGTTATAATTTCCGGATTTTTAGTATAAACTACAACTTCAGGTCCTTCAAATTCTACTTTTGAAACCTGAATTTCATCTGGTAGTTTCTGCAAAATCTCTTTTTTAATATTCTCTAAAATATCTGAAGTCATATAATCCCTTCAAAAAAAGCCTGTGTATTAGAATAGTTTATGAAAAGCTTTAAGCCATAATTAGTTAAATTCCATAAACTATGTACACATTTATATAAAAAAATAGTTAGTTATGAAAAATCAGTTTTGCTTAAATTTTATCCAAAATTTTGTTTATTTTTTCATTATCTAACATTTCAAAACCGTCTTTATCTACTTTAGCGACTAAATATCCGTTTCCGGAATAAGTGTCACGTTCAGCAGCAGCTTTGATAGCTCTTATAGCTATTTCAATTCCTTCGTCAATAGTTAAATCATCTCTAAATCTGTCTTCAAGAACTCCATAAGCTACGATGGATCCTGAACCAGTTGAAATGTAAGTATCTTTAATCATACCTCCGGCAGGGTCTAATGAATAAAGAGATGGTTTGTCTTCATCCATACCGCCAAGTAATGTTTGAACATACATCGGTCCGGAACGTAATATATTTGCAGTTAATGATGCAGCAGCTTTAACACTGATTGCATTATTGTTTCTCATTTGATATAATGAGACTTCCGCTTCAATAACTTTCATTAAATTTTGAGCATCTCCAACAGAACCTGCAATGGTAGTTACAATGTTATCATCAATTTTAAATATTTTTTCTGCTACTTTGTGAGCTACTAAGTTTCCCATACTAGCTCTTCTTTCACTTGCAAATACAACACCGTCTTTACATTCAATTCCAACGGTTGTTGTACCTTTTAGTATTTTATCATCCATTCTATACACCTCATATAAGTATTTAAAATATAATTTCAACTACTCATAGGTTAATATAACAAAATAAATTAATGTTTCACTATTAATTTTATTTAAAATCAGAATCAATAATTAGTATAAACTAACAATTATAATATTGATATATCTATGTATATAAACTTTTCTTATTAAGGTGGATAAATGAAATATAAAAAAATTGGAGATATTTTAATTTTAGATAATAATTGCCCAAAAAAGGATTTTGAGAATTTATCTAAAGCTCATAATGTTAAAACCGTAATGAAAATCAATCATATTCAGGGAACTAAAAGGGAGCCGGTTTATAATATACTTTATGGCAGTGAAACTGAAACTGTCCATAAGGAAAACGGCTGTCTGTTCAAGTTGGATTTAAGTAAAGTGATGTGGTCTAAAGGCAACAATAATGAAAGATTAAGAATAGCAAAGCTAGTTGAGGATGGCGAAACAGTAATCGACATGTTTGCAGGTATCGGGTATTTTTCTATTCCGGTTGGTGTTCATTCAAATGCAGAAGAAATAATTTCTATTGAGATTAATCCAAATTCATATCATTTCTTATGTGAAAATATAAAATTAAATAAATTAAATAATGTAAATCCCATTTTAGGTGACTGTAAATATGAAACTCCCAAATTCAAAGCAGATAGGATTATAATGGGTTATGTAAAAACCACTCATCATTATTTAAAAGTAGCTATTGACAGTTTAAATAAAGGAGGCATTCTTCACTATCACGAGACGGTTCCCGAAAAACTAATGAATACAAGACCTCTTGAAAGAATTATGTCTCAGGCTGGAAATCGTGATGTGGAATTGTTAAAAATAAATAAAATAAAAAAATATGCTCCTGGCGTAGAGCACGTTGTTATTGATGCGGTGATAGATTAGAAACTTTTTCTAATAAATTGCCGTTTAGCCATTCGGTATTGATGTATTTTTCATAAATGCATAATCTTTCTTTTAATTCAAAGCCTGCATCTTGAGTTAATCTTTTAAGTTCATCAATTCCCGGCCATGGGGACGTGATATTGACATAATCTGGACTTACCGGCGAAACTCCTCCCCAATCGTCAGCACCGCACAATAAGAATATCTGAGCAGTTTCATTATTCAAATTAGGCGGGACCTGAATACTGACATCAGTATCTGCAAAGAGAAGTGTTGCAGCAATTACGGTTCTGACCATATCCAAAAATGTTGGTTCTGCCCAATTTTCCATTTCAATTCCAGGAATCGGTGTGAAATTTTGAATGATTACCTCTTGGATATGTTCGTACTCCTCATATAATTCTTTAATTGCAATCAAGGATTCGGCAATTTCTTCTTTTGTCTCGCCAATTCCAATTAATATTCCTGTGGTATATGGAATTTTAAGTTTTCCGGCATTTGCTATTGTTTCTAGTCTTAATTTAGGATCTTTCCCCGGACTTTTATTATGTGCAGGCAATTTCATTAACCTGTCTGATGAATTTTCAAGCATTAATCCTAATGATGCATTAACTTCCTTTAACTTTGTCAGTTCATCAAAGGTAAAGTTTCCTCCGTTAGTGTGAGGTAGCAGACTTGTTTCATTTAACGTCATTTGACATATGTCGGTTATATAGTCAATCATCTCTTCATAACCATATTCGGCTAATTTATGCTGAACGACTTCTTCTTCATCAGCATTTTCGCCAAAAGTAAAAAGAGCTTCTTTACAGCCATATTGTTCAGCCTCTTTTAAACTTTCTAAAACTTCTTCTTTTGTTTTAAGTATTATGGCTTCAGGATCATCAGGATTCTTTTTAAAATTGCAGTATCCGCAATCATTTCTGCAGATTTCAGTCAATGGTATGAATACGTTTTTAGAATAAGTAATAAGATTATTCTCCCTGTATTTCGATGTTTGTGACATATAGTCGATTATTTCACTATCGGCAGCATTTAAAATACGGAGAATATCTTTTTTAGTTAATTTTGAATGCATTTTAATCTTCGTGTTCTGAAACAGTCACTTCTACATATAATGGTGGAAGTTCATTTTTATCTTCCCATATGGCAATTACCACATCAAAACCCGGAACTTCAAATACTTTATAGTCGACCACGAGACCCATATATTCAAGCTCGTCTTTCATTCTCATAAATCCGCTTTCATCGACATAATCTGTTGTTCCTTCACTTTCTTGAATATGTTTGTCTCCGGATTTTAAAATTTCAGAAATTTTTTCTGAGGTTGCATCTAATTCAGTTCCTTCGAGAAGTTCACCAATTTCACTAAGTTTTGAGTCAAATTCGTCTAAGGGGATTACTGTTCTTGATCTTCCTCTAACAATGAGTATCTTATCGTTATCGATTGCAGGTTTTGACCCTTTAAATGAATCAAAAAAACCCATCACTTTTCCGGCAATTTCATAAGTCTTTTTCATTAAATCAGATCCTATTCAATATTCAATTCTGCTTTCAATTCACCTAATGTGGTCTCTTTTTCTGCAAATGCGTTGTGTCTGTGAATACTTTCATGGTTTTCTTGACGTGCGGTAATTAATGTATTGTCAGGTAAATCTGAATATTTGTTAGCAATTTTTTCCATCATATTTCTAACGCAGTCTTCAACGAAAACAGGTTTTCTGTGAGCATTCATAACAGTTGCATTTTCATCAGGTCTCTTGAGTAATTCACACACCGGAGAACTCATTGAACTTTCAATAATTTCGATGAGATCTTCAGCTTCAACTTTCTGGTCATGCGGAACTTCAATCAGTAATGTCCCCACACCTCTTTGGTTGTGTGAAGCGAAAGTGACAGTGTCTAAGACTTTTTGTGTTGTTTCTTCGTCTAAAAATTCTAATAATTTGTTTTTATCTGATTCCCTTACAGATTCTTGTGCACATGGACATACAGTCATTCCAACAACTTCCGCACCAATGCTTTTTCTGATTTTTACATTGCCGTCATCGTCTCTTAATCCAACGGCTTTTGCTTTTAAAGTAGCCATTTCCTGGGTTTTATTTTGAGTTACTGGTGACTCTTTCATGAACATATAGTCGGTTTTCATACTAATTTCAACACGTTTAGCATATTCATGCTTGGTCATCATTTTATCAACAATTTTTGCACATAATGATTCAATGTCAACTGTGGAATCCATAGCAACAGTTTCAACAACTTCACTGATTGCTTCCGGGTTTCTAGACATGTGGACCCCTTTTTGATTATTAGGTAAGTCTACAAATGCATCAAAAGTAGGTAATAAAATTATTGGTCTTTTATTTGTTCTTTCTAATTGTAATAATTTTTTAACTCCAGTAACACCGACTCTGGTTAATTTTATAGGTATTGACGGAGTATCGTCTTGAGTATCGGGTAAGCAAACTGCCAATTTCATAACCTCTGATTTTTTAATTCTAATATTAAATCTATTGTTTCTTTTTATTTATATAGTTAAATGAATTTTAGCCATTCAGGTAATATTTTTATTACTGCAATATTTTTATTTCAGAAATTTTATAAAAATAGTCTTTTACTGTCCCACCAAATCTCAAAAGCCGATTTTCGAAAAATGATTCAAATTTAAAATAAATAAAATTTTTTTTTATAGATGAATCTGCTTTTGCAGGACAATTTCTAATTAAAAGAGAATGAAAATAAAATAAGTGATTGATTCAAATCACTTTTATTAAAAACAACTTATAAAATATTTGAAGATCCCATATCCTCTTTAATAACTTCAAGAACGGTTTGAGTGTAAGTTCTTTCTATAATCGGATTTTTTAATAGCTCTTTAATAAAACCATTTAATTCATTTGTGTTTCTGAATTTAGCAATCAAAATAGCATCATATTCGCCGGTAACGTCATATATTCCAACTATATTTTTATTATACATGGTTTTTTCTTCCCAGCTTTTGAGCTTTTCTCCTTTAACTCTCACACCAATGATGGTGGTTAAAACAAAACCTAACTTTTCATGGTCGAGAACTGGTGAAAATTTCTTGATAACTCCTATTTTTACCATTTTGTCAATACGGTTGTGTACAGTTCCCACGGACACATCCAAACTACGTGAAATTTGCCTGTAAGATGTTCTTACATCCTCATTGATTATTTTTAGAATCTTGATATCAATATCATCTAACTTGATAACATTATTTTTTGTCTTTACCATGAACAATATCCCCCTTCATTCTATTTTAATATAATCATCTGTAGATTATACTATCGTCATCTTGTTGTATCTTTCTAATTATATTTAAAACTTTACCTATTTTTTTTAATTTTTTTGAATTTTATCTTAAAAATAATGATTTTCATTTTTGTTTATTCAATTTTTTTTTACAAAATTTATGTTTCACTTTAAATTTCAGAAATATTTTTTTTAGTTTATCAAATATTTATTAAAAAACCAGTATTCATTTTCATTTTTTTTATAATTGCCTGATATTTCATTCAAATTTTGTTTTGTAATTTGACAATTATATTTTTTATACTTTCAACATCGGCATTTGTTTTTATGCCTAATGGATTGAAATGTGTTTTTTTTGCGACAAATCCTTCTTTTTTCAGTTCGTCTAAAATCAAATCAAATTTCGGAGCACTTACTTTTAAAGATTTGGAAATTGTGTGAACATCATAAAATGTTGCCGGCGCGCCAGATTCAACAATACATTTATTTAATAGTTTCAAAGCTTCTTTTTCTTTATTAATTTTTTTATTTTCAGTCTCATCAATCATTTTGGTAATGAATTCATTATTCTGGATATTTCCTAACCATAATGGCCCTGCATGAATTAATTTTTCACCGCAAACCGGACAGACCTCTTCAATCGGAGCGGCTAAACCATTGCTTGTTTGTCTATGGAGGCAATGTTTGCAATGACTGATATATCCGATATTTTTTAAGGATTCGTCTGTTTTTTTAGAACCTTTTTTAACTTCAAGGTACATCCTCATGTAATGCTCTGTGCTGTGGGACATTTTCACTTCAATGCATTTGGCATATTTGGAAAGAGTAAGTGCAACAAAACCCGCCAATATTCTAATACCTGTTTCATGACAGTATTCGCTTTTATATGGTTTGGCATTGTATTTTCGTATGCATGGCTCTTTATATGTTCCGCACAGTGCTGATGTGTCTGTTGCTGTAACGCATAATAATGAGTTTCTTTTAGCACAATAGCCTGCTGAATCAAGGAACGGTGAAGGTGTTCCAAACGGATCTATATCTATCACGTCAAATTCGCCGCGTTTCAATCTTAAAAACATACTTGCGTCATGCTGGTATACTTCAATATCATTTAAATTGTTTAATTGGATATTGTGTCTTTCATAATGATTTGCCACTTCACTTATGTCGTTAATGGAAACTTTTCCAATACCATCAATTTCATTTTTATAACGAATGCCCCGAATTCCACTACCTCCGAATAAATCGCAAATGTTTATTTCTCTGTCCTGTTCTTTTTGAAATACCTGTATTGCAAGTATGGACAAATCCCTATTTAATTCCATGTTGGGGTTGTAAAAAACTGGTGCGTCAGAGGATATTTTATCAAATTCCGGAAATTCAATTTTAGTTAATCCTTCTTCAATAGTATTGGTTTTATATTCTTCCATTAAATCTCACTTTAAATTGTTTTATTGTTAAGTAATGTTTTAAATATTATTAGATTTAAACATTAGTATAGAATATTTAATTTTATTATTTAATTGGTGATTATTGTGTCAAATATTAAGGTTCCTATTGCAAAACCAATAATTGGAGAAGAAGAAATAGAAAATGTAGTCGAAGTTTTAAAATCAGGCATGATTGCTCAAGGACCAAAAGTGGAAGAATTTGAGCAAAAGTTTGCTGAATGGGTCGGAGCAAAATATGGTATTGCTGTTAACTCAGGGACTGCTGCGTTACATGTTGCGTTACTCTCCTGCGGTATTGGTGAAGGTGATGAAGTAATTACAACTCCTTTTACATTTATTGCAAGCGGAAATTCAATTATATACACTGGTGCAAAACCTGTTTTTGCAGATATTGATTTAAAAACATACACTATTAATCCGGATTCAATCGAAGCATTAATAACAGAAAATACTAAAGCTATTCTGCCGGTTCATTTGTATGGTCAATCTGCAAATATGGACAGGATAAATGAAATTGCCGAAAAACATGGTTTGATTGTCATTGAAGATGCTGCACAGGCTCACGGAGCAACCTGCAATGGAGAAAAAGTTGGTGTTTTGGGAGATATGGCATGTTTCAGTTTTTACCCTACTAAAAACATGACAACTTCTGAAGGAGGAATAATCACCACTGACGATGAGGATTTGGCCGAAAATGCTAAAGTATTCAGGGCACATGGTGCAAGTGTAAGATATCATCACGATGAAATTGGTTATAACTTTAGAATGACTGATATTTCTGCTGCTATTGGTCTTGCTCAATTAAATAAGATTGATGAATTTAATGATAAAAGAATTGAAAATGCCTCATACTTAAATAAAGGATTAAAAGATGTTGACGGAATTGTTACTCCTTATTGCGCATATGGTTCAAAACATGTATATCACCAGTACACTATCAGGGTTGAAAAAGGAAATAGGGATGATTGGGTTAATATCATTAATGAATGCGGTGTTGGAACAGGGATTCACTATCCGATTCCATTATATAATCAACCGATTTATAAATCATTAGGAATCGACGGCAACTGTCCAAAAGCCGAATTGGCGGCGGACAATGTTATTTCTCTTCCAGTTCATCCTTCATTAACAAAAGAAGATTTGGATTTGGTTATTGAAGCTGTTAAAAAAGCTTCAGAAGAATTAGATTAATTTCTAACTTCTTTTTCTATTTATTTTAACATATCATTTACGGTTTTTACTTTGGCATCCAGAGTTCTATTTTCAAGATCTCTTCTGTCATCTACTTTTATAACTGTATATACTCTGCCGATTCCAAGTTCAAAAATAGCTTCTTGTGCGTTGGCTATTGCACGGTATAATTCTTCTAAATTATCAGCTTCTATTTGGGTTCCCATTCCGGTCAACTGATAGTTGAGGCCTGAATCTTTAATTGATTGAACTGCAGCAGTTACATAATCTTTACATTCTGTAGTTTCACTTCCAACAGGCAATATTGCAAAATCACATGTAATCATTTTTTTTCACCTGCTAAAATTATTTATTTATCTTTCTATAAATTAGTTTAGTAATGGTTAAGTTAAACAAAGACGATTTCAATGAACATATTTTTACAAGAATCAATAATCTAATTCAGGATTATAAACTGATTAAAGAAGGCGAATTGATAGCTGTAGCATTATCCGGTGGTAAAGACAGTATATTGACTCTTCACGCATTAAAAAATTATCAAAAGCTATTGAATTTTGATTTAGTGGCTATTAGTGTTGATGAAGGGATTGAAGGTTACAGGCAACATGGTATTGACTCGGCAATTAACAATGCCAAAAATCTGGATATTGAACTGGTTCAGAAATCATTTAATGCCGAAGAAGGATTCACATTAGATGATATCTACTCTGATTTTAAAAGTGCATGCATTCCCTGCGGAGTGTTTAGAAGAAATATTTTAAATAAAACAGCTTATGAGCTTGGTGCATCCAAGATAGCTACCGGACACAATTTAGATGATGAAATTCAATCTTTCCTAATGAGTTTTGCCCGTGGAGACACCATTAAGTTCTCAAAATTCGGGCCGGAGCTCGACGTCATACATCCGAAATTGGTTCCTAGAATAAAACCGTTGTGGAACACTCCCGAAAAAGAAGTTGGAATGTGGGCAGTGATTAATAATATTGATATCCATTTAGATGAATGCCCATATTCTCATTTGTCACTAAGGGCTAAAATTAAAGAATTCCTGAATACAAGCGAGGATAAGTGTCCGGGTGTTAAAAATAATGTGATGGGGTCTTTTCAAAAGATGCTGACTTTTGAAAATGATATAAATACAAGCCTTAACGAATGTGAAGTGTGTGGTCAGCCAACCTCTTCTGACATATGCAAGGCTTGCGAGTTAAAAAATTTAATTTCTCAAAATTGCGAAGGCCATATATGCAATAAATAATGCGATTAAAATAATTCCTTCCTTTTTATCATATTTTTCCTGTGTTTTACCAAATATGAAACATATTATTGTAACTATTATCATAAAGACAATATCTGTAATTAAACTTGAATCAACAGGTATTGGACTTATTGCACTACTTGCGCCCAGTACGAATAATATATTGAAGATGTTTGACCCGACAACATTACCTATAACTAATTGATTTTCACCTTTCTTTAAAGCATTAAGTGAAGTTACAAATTCCGGTAAAGATGTGCCTATTGCCACAATAGTCAATCCCACTAGTGTTTCGCTCATTCCGAATGCTATTGCTATTGCTGAAGCACTCTTTACAACCAAATCCCCACCAAGTATAATTCCTGCAAGCCCTATGACAATAAATATTATGCTCTTTTGAGGAGTTAATTTCGGTTTATCTGTTTTTACATCATTATCTTTTTTTGCAGTTCGAATAAGTGAAAATACATATAGGATTAGAATAACTAATAAAATTATTCCTTCTATAGCAGATATGTTCCAGTCAGTTATGATGAATATTGTTAATAGAAGTGTAATGCCTAATAGGATTGGCAAATCTTTTTTCAGCACGCTTTTTTCCATCAGTAGATTGCCAAGCAATGCAGCAACTCCAATAACGAATAATATATTGAATAAGTTACTTCCGATAACATTACCTACTGCAAGTCCGTTGTTTCCGCTAAGGGATGATGTTATGGATACAGCAGCTTCAGGAGCACTTGTTCCAAATGCTACAATTGTTAAACCAATGATGATTGCAGGTATTTTTAAAAGTGATGCAACACTGCTTGAACCATCAACGAAAAGGTCTGATCCCTTAATTAAAAATACAAACCCTGCAATTAATAAAACAAATTGGATAATTATTCCGAAATCCATTTTATTCCTCTGCAATATCAGTTTCAGGTCCCAAATCTGTTACAAGAACCTTATCAATCTGGCGACCGTCAATATCTATAATTTCAAAGATAAATCTTCCGCATTCGTATTTATCTCCTTCATCAGGTATTGTTCCACTGATACTGAGAACAAATCCTGCTAATGTAGTATATTTGTCCGCTTCTTCATCAGGCAACGGATTTTCAAATTCGAATAATCTTTTAAATTTATCAATATGATATCTTCCGTCAATTAACCATGTTCCATCGTCTCTTAATGTAGCTTCAGGTTCATCTTCCTCGTCAATTCCTGGAATGTGTCCTACAATGCCTTCAAGTAAATCGTTTAATGTAATTAAGCCTTCAACACTTCCAAATTCATCAACAACAAGAGACATGTGTACATATTCCTGATTTTCTTTAAATTCTTTAAGCAATTCCAATGTTTCCATGTGTTCAGATACAACTAAAGGCTCTTTTACGATTTTTTCAACGTCAACCTCTTCTCCGCGGAATATTGTTGAGAGAATATCTTTTGCCTGCACAACTCCAATAAATTCGTCAAGTTCTCCTTTAGCTATTGGGAAAATTGATCTTCTGCTTTCAATAATTTTGATTTTGTTTACATCATCGTCATCTTCAAGGTCAATCCAAATAATTTCATTTCTTGGAGTCATTATGCTTCCGACTTTTTGGTCATCAAGCTTAAATACTCTTTTGATAATGTCTTCTTCCTCTTTCTCAATTGTTCCGTCTTTTCTTCCTTCCTTAATCATTAATTCGATTTCTTCTTCTGTAACTACTTCGTCACTTTTATCTTCGATTCTCATTAACCACAAAACGAAACTGCTGGATTTTGCAAGAACATAACTGATGGGCTTTGAAATTTTTGAAAGTATGATTATACTTTTGACAACTTTAAGAGCAACTTTTTCAGGGTCATTTAAAGCAATAACTTTAGGCACGATTTCCCCGAGAACAAGTGTGAGGTATGTGGTTATAATAACAACTAGTGTCACACTAATAATGTCATTATATGGGATAAAGTAGATTAATTCGGAAAGAGGTTCTGCTAAGGTTACTCCACCAAATGCCCCGGTTAGAATACCGATAAGTGAAATTCCAATCTGAACTGTTGATAAAAATTCATTTGGATTTTCATTTAAATTCATTACAATTTGCGCTTTTTTATTTCCTTCGTCTAAATATTTTTGCATTTTCGATTTTCTTATGGATACAACGGCAAGTTCCGCCATTGATAAATATCCGTTAAGAAACATTAGAATTAATATTATAATTATTTCGATTGTTATTGTAATCATTTTTAACAAACCATATTTACTATAAATCACTAGCTAACATAAAGTCAGTGTTTCCATATATTTTATCTTGCATTTCCTGGACTGCTTTTGATGCCTCTTCTCTAGTGGCTACTTTTTTAAATATACGTCGGGATTTAACTTTTAATGTCTTTCCGCACACACATTTGCGTGTAGCTATTCCTTCTTTTGAATATAGTGCCCGTCCACAGTCACAACGAAATATTAAATACATTTTTCTTCCATTTAAAATTAATAATTAATAAATTATATGTAATATTTTTATATAAAAATTTTTATTCATCCGCCAAATATTTTCATAAATAATGGGATGAAAACTTTTGAAGGCAAAATTACTAATGTGGCTATGCTGACACCTAAATTTGTTCCAATAACCACAAGCAATATTCTAAATATATTATTGCTCCACAAATCTCTAAGATTTTCAATATGGGCTAAATTATGAACATCTTTTTGCCTTACTTTTCTAAATTTGGCTTCTACCAAACCTGAAAACCATCCTGCTGCAAGCAGAGGATGTATAATTGTCAAAGGTGCCATCAATCCCCCAACAATTGCAGATTGAATTTTTGAACCGGAAAGAATTGATCCGATAAAACCCATTGCAACGCTGATTATTATAAATTCATATATGTTTCCGGCAATGTTTATCCCATTAAAAAATGCCAGAAAAAATATCACGACAAATGAAATGGGGATTAATGCCAATATTATTTTAAGCCATGGAATGCCTTTTTTTTCACTAATAACTTCTAATTGTTCTAAGTCAGGTAAAGTTTCAGGATTATCAAGATAGTTTTCAATTCCGGGTTTATGTCCTGCTCCAACGACTGCAATGATTTTATCATAAGGTATCTGCATTATTTTCCCTGCAAGATATGCATCTCTTTCATGAACTAAAACTTCATAAACACTTGGAGCTTCGTCTTTAAACATTTCCATCATATCGTCAATGTTTTCGGAATTTTTCAACTCTTCTATGTCAATCTCATCTTCTTCATCATCATCAAAACCCAAAACAGAAGCAATTAATCCATATCCAAATTTGGCTTTTTCTTTAAAGCTCATTTTATTTAAAGCTCTTTGCAATGTGGTATTTATTTCTCTGTCAATTAGGGCGATTGGAATTTTTAAATCCTGACTCGCTTCTATTGCACCAATCATTTCAGAACCTGGTGCAACATCAACTTCAGCTCCAATTTTTGATTGAAAATATCCGAGAAGAGTACTTACTAAAAATAACCCTACTTTATTTTCTTTTATTATTTGAGTAATAGGTACGTGCTCATCTTCTTCAATGCCCATCATCTGTTTTTTCAGTTTTTCGTATCTTCCTCTATCAAGTTCGATAGCAACAATATCAGGATGCTGTTCATAAATGGCATCTTTTACTTCATTAACACTTTCTTCAGATACGTGGGCAGTACCAATTATTGTTAATAATTCTCTTTTCATTAAATAAACACTCTTTGTATAATTATATTTTCATATACTATATAGATAGAAATATATAAACTTAATCTTTTAACAATGTCAACTCTTGATTTTTATAAATCGCAACATTTGATGTGATATTTTTCAGGCTGCATAATTCAACATCATTTTCATAACCCAATTCAATTAATCTTTTACCTGACCTTGAATTTATAAATGATTTTAAGGATTCGGAGGGTCTGCTGGCCAATATTGCAGATTGGGCATATTCACTTAATTCGCAGTCGGGAAGTTCTTGTGTTATCCAGTATAATATTTCTCCTGAAGCTAAAAAATCTTCTATTGCAAATTTTCCTTTAACTCCTGCCATTACTACGTCGATATGGTCTTTGGCTATTTTAACACTTTGTCCCGCCACATATTTTGCATTAATAAGAGATCCCACAAGGACTGTGGAATGCATATTTTCAAGTATTCTGGTGCCGTTGCTTGTTGTTAAAATAAGGGTATTTTTATCGGTTTTGTAATCTTTTATTCTGCTTGGGGAGTTTCCAATGTCAAATCCATCAATTTTTTTACCTCCTCTTTCTCCTGCAACAACGCCATCAAGTTTATCTTTTAGTTTAAAGGCATCTTCTTTTGTAAAACATGGTATTACTTTTTCAAAGATATCTAAAGCCAGCACAATTGTGGAACTGGCTCTTAGCGCATCAACCATTATAGAAACATCATCACTTTCACTTTCTTCAAAACTCAATGTAACTTTCATGAATTAATTTATATTAAGGATTAATATATAATTTATATCATGAAAATAATCACAACACCCATGTGTGAAGAAATTGTTAAATTGGCAGGTATTTCTGATTATATTGTAAATAAACATCCTGATGAAGAAAAAGGGGATTTGGCTATTTTATTATCAGAAAGTAAAGTTGAAATGAATAGTTTTGCCATTAAAATCAATACTCCTTCACAGGTTTTTGAAAGCATAAAAAAAGTTTCTAAAATAGGTCAAAATGAACTGTCTGACGAGGATATAATTGCATTTTTTGATGATTATGAACTGTGCAGAAAATACTTGAATTCTAATTTCAAAAGAGATGTTGATGTTAAGGTATATTCTAATTTTTTAAAAGACATAGTTTTGGATATGGGATTTAATATTGTCTTAAGAGATTTTGATTATGTAATTTATCCTGATTATTTAAAAAATAAAGTCACTGAAAGTGAGAATCTGGTTGAAATTCCTTCCCACAACGGCATTTCTAAAAATCCATTTGAAAAAATCGAAATCAGATATTCCCTTTTAGAAAATTTAATATAACATATGGCGAATATAATTAATATTATATATTTGTATTTAAGTGCATTTTGAGAGTTGTTAATAATGTATGAAACATTAACATTTACCGGCGGAGTTCACAAAAGTGAAGAATTCAAGGAATTAGTTGAAGATTTGGGAGGATTCATTCTTCAGGATAATATTTTACAAATGGAATTGGTTTTAAGTATTGCAGTTCCTTTAGAAGATGTTGATAAAATTGAAAGGAAAGCAGACGAACTTTTAGCAAAAATTTCAGTTGCTCCAATGGCAGGTTCTGAAATAGCTATTGTCTCACCAACACTTGCAAGGCATCATTTGCCTCATGCAGCATGTGACATTTCCGAATATTTGCGCGAATATGGTGCAAAAGATAATATGGTTGGTCTTGCCAGAGGTGATGGTAAGGGAACTTCAGGCATTACCGAGGAGGAAAAAAGACTAATTGAAGAACATGATATTGCCATTTTTGCTTTAGGCAGTTTTGAAAACTGTATTAAAGAAAAATCTTTTTTATATGATGATATCAACATTCCAGTTATTGTAACTGGGGCTCCAGATATTCCTGTTGATGAGCTTCCTGGTGCAGATGCATATGTTGGAGGTTTAGGAAGGATTCCTAGAAGATTGAGAAGAGGTCCTGATATCCGTGCACTTGATAAACTGGTTGAAACTGTTGAAAAGATTCTGACTGATAAGAAACATGAAATGATTCTTGACCCTCCATTGGTACCGTCCATCGTTGTTAAAAATGCAATTGAAAATCAGGTTAGGGAAGTTAAAGACATTTTTTCTCCATATCCTGTAACTTCACAATTAGACGGTGTTCGCGTAAAATTAAATTACGACGAATACGCTGATGTAATAGCAAATGTTGTTGTTGATGGCAAAAAATTATCTGAAATAGCCGAAATAAAAAAATCATTTATGTATGATTATATTTTAGTTAAGATTAACAGTGAGAGTTCTCTTGTTGAGGATTCAAACTAATTCTTTTTTTAAATCAATCTCATTCCAAAGAAGTTTATTGCATCTACCAAATCATTAAACTGTTCCAGTTCTCTTTCTATAACGTTTTCATCAGTTAAATCGATACTCATTTCACCGTCAACACTTAAAGTATCGGGGCCGCGGCCAACAATTCTTTCAACGCCGTCAGCGCTTAAAATTCTTTCAGCATCGAGCTGATGAACAAATGACCGTCCGGGCAAAATCACTGCCTGTTTTATTTCGCTTAAATCAAGTTTTTCTAAATCCTCTTTTGTAATCAAACAGGCTATTTCCTTTTCAACAGCCACAACATTAACGCTGTCTGCTTCTAATTTGTCAAATATTTTGGTAATAAATGGCTCTGCTGTTTTGGACGTAATTATTGTTGCATCACCTGTTACAGGTTTAATAAACTGTAGAAATACTTCATTTTCACTTTTAGATATTGCAAATGGGCCGCCAGTTTCAGGATCGCATAATGGGGTGCCGCTTACCCTGAATTTATATTCTTTATTGATTTCTTTAACAAGTTCTGCAAAGTCTTCGACAGGTTGTGATTCAATTCCTTTAATGATTGGTTCGTTTCCTAAAATCAATCCTTCATTGAAGGTATTTGCAAATCTCATCAACAATATTCCTTTTGCTCCCCATGATTCAAGAGAATTGCAGGTTTCTCGCAATACTTCTCCGTCATTAACTCCTGGAATAATGACGCTAGCACCGAATAATTTCACATTTTCACAAAATGTTTTACATGCCTTAAGTGCCTCTTCAGGGTTTGTATCTTTAACCCATTCTTTTCTAAGTTGGGGGTCTGTTGAAAAAACTGTAAATGATACTTCATTAACTCCATTGTCAATTAGTCTTGTAGCAATTTCGCTGTCGGTTATGCCTTTTCCGCTTGTATATCCTAAATGTGATGAAATCGAAAATTGGTTTAAATTGGCAGTGACAGTTTCAAGATGAGGATAACAGCTAATATCTCCTCCTCCGCTGATGTTTGCAGTAATCTCTCCACTTATTCCGGAATTCATCATTAAAAATGTCTGAACATTGTTTATTACTTCAAAAGGTGTTTTGAATCCTCCTTCTGATTCAGCAACTCCTTTACTGCATCTTTCACATCCGACTTTATTTGGCAGACAATGTGCACAGCCAAAACTTTTAATTTCCTTTACCTTTCTAAAGTAACAGTATTTACAATACCCGTTACAATCCCTTCCGGGTGTCCCTCCAACATCTGCTACAATTTGCATAATTAATTATTTTTATTTTCATTTTATTTATAAATTAACTGTAATTTTTTGGAGGGATTTTTGTATTACTTTCAGTATTATTTATTACTTATAGGCCTTAAAGTAATAATTTTAATTTTGGCTTTATTTTGGATAAAACTGCCTAATTTTTAATATTCTAATTAGATTTTAATTTTAATTTATAATTTTTAAAATTAATTAGTAAATATCTTAATTTTTTTGATAATATTATTTTTAATGAAAATTAAAAAGTATTACTTCCAGATGTATTTTTCTTAAAAAAAACATGTTTTATTATACTTTATATATTTTTCTAAAAGATTTTATAGGTAATCTTTATATTATATCTCTTATAAAATAAAATTTGTATACCATATGGCGGGCTATTGCAATAATTTGCTATATGGCTCAACTCAATTTGGTGAAAAAGTTTACCATTGAGGGTGGTATATTAGTTAAACTCTATTTATTTAGGAGGGAAAAAATGGCAAAGTTTGATGATAAAGTCGATTTATACGACGATAGAGGATCAGTAATTGCATCTGACATACCAATCGAAGCTATTAGTCCATTAAGGAACCCAGCAATTCAAAACATCGTAAAAGGTGTTAAAAGAACTGTTGCAGTAAACTTAGAAGGACTCGAAAAATCTATTAAATCCGCTGCTGTTGGTGGAAGTAAATCAAAAATTTTGGGAAGAGAATTAGATCTCGAGATTGTTGCTAACTCAGGAGCAATCGCAGAAAAAATTAAAGAAAGCATTCAAGTTTCTGAAGGCGACGATACTACCGTAGAACCTATCTCTGGTGGTAAAAGATTATTAGTACAAATACCATCTAAAAGAATTGATGTAGCTGCTGAATACTCTGTAGCTTCCTTATCTACTGCAACCGCTTTAGTACAAGCTGTTATTGATGTTTGCGATGTTAATGTATATGATGCTAACTTCGTAAAAGCTGCAGTATTAGGTAGATACCCACAATCTGTAGATTACATGGGATCTAACATTGCAACCATGTTAGACATTCCACAAAAACTTGAAGGTGCAGGATACGCATTAAGATGTGTAAAAGCAAACGATTTTGCTGCTGCTACTTTGAAAAACACTTTCCAAGCTACCGCATTAGCATCCATTTTCGAACAAACTGCTATGTTTGAAATGGCTGATGCAGTTGGTTCATATGAAAGATTACACTTGTTAGGTTTAGCTTACCAAGGTTTAAACGCTGACAACATGGTATATGATTTAGTTAAAGATAATGCGGCTGAAGGTACTGTTGGTTCTATTGTACAAGGAACTATTGCACGTGCAGAAGCTGATGGCGTAATTGCTCCTCAAAAAGATTTAACTGACTATTCCATCTACAACACTGATGACGCAGCTAAATGGAACGCATATGCTGCTGCTGGTGCTGTTGCAGCAACTATGGTTAACATTGGTGCAGCTCGTGCTGCTCAAGGTATTCCATCCACTTTGTTATACTTCAATGATAACATTGAATTCGCTACTGGTTTACCAGGTCTTGACTATGGTAGAGCAGAAGGTGTAGCTGTAGGATTCTCCTTCTTCAGTCACTCCATTTATGGTGGTGGAGGTCCTGGTCTCTTCAACGGTAACCACGTTGTAACCAGACACAGTAAAGGATTCTGTATTCCTTGTGTAGCTGCTGCTATGTCTTTAGATGCAGGAACACAACTCTTTTCACCAGAAGCAACTTCTGGTTTAATTAAAGAAGTATACAGTCAAGTTGATGAATTTAGAGAACCTATTAACGCTGTTGCAATTGCAGCTGAAGAAATTAAAGGTGACATCTAATTAATTTAAGCAAATCTAATTTGAAGGTTACAAAATGGATATTGAAATATTTCCTCATAGAGTTCTTGGAAGTGACACAACAGAATTGTTGTTAAACGATTTAGAGGCACTCGATGATGTAAGAAGAACTGTTATTCATGGTCCAAGATTTCCAAAAGGTGAAGCTACTCTGCCTGATAAGTATAAAGAGCGTAGAGTTATTACCATAAATGGTGAGGACGTAGTTTTACAAGTTAAAACTGCTAGAATTTTCATAGAATTGACTATGGAATCTACTATTAAAGAAATTGAAGAAATCTGTAAAAAACACATCCCTTATGGCTTTGATATTAATCAGGATAGAATTAATTATATTAGAAAAGAAAGAACAGTTTCTGATAGAATTAAATATGGGGGAGATGATTTGCCAGATGATTTAGTTGGAATGACAGATCAATATTCCAAGTTTGATGACCATGTGAACATTATTAAAAAGGATAACTTAGAGTAATATGATAGGCAGATGTACACACGTAGTTGATTGTAGAGAAGCAAGCGGTATGGGAAAAGGCGGAAGTCTTGCTCAAAGAGGGACTTTTGCTGAATGTGGTGATGACGTATGTGCAGTAGCTATGTCTCCTGGACGCAGACACATTACTAAACCAGTTTGCGAAATCACTTTCGGTTTACGTGAAGCAAATGTTTTAACAAGCACTCTTGTATTGAATGCAGGTGCTGGTGTTCCTCATGACGCTCCAGTTACTGGAGGAACTTTATTTGGAATTACTGATAAAGAAATCGAACAATTAAGTAATTTCAAGTTAATTGTTATTCATTTAGGAGGGGTTGCAAATCACATTATTTACAAAGCAAGATTAATTTTAAGGAATGTTAACAAACCTTGTGTAATCATATGTGAATCACCAGTTGATTGTGAAGATTTTGCTAAAATTGGAGTAAAAACTTCCAAAGTCATGCCTTCAGATGAAGATATTAAAACTCAGGGCACTATCCAAGATATAGTAACAGGAGTTATCCGCGGAGAAACAGTTTCACAGGAAAAATTAGATGAAATTATTAGAAAAGTTAAATTAGCATTAGGAGATGCATAATTATGGCACAAATTTATCCAGGTACTTCTCAGGTTGCTCAAAACAGAAGAAACTTTTGTGATCCAGAATATGAATTAGAAAAGTTAAGAGAAATCTCTGATGAAGACGTAGTAAAAATATTAGGTCACAGAGCTCCAGGTGAAGAATATAAGTCTGTTCACCCACCATTAGACGAAATGGATGAGCCTGATGATGTTGTAAGAGAATTAGTAACCCCTATTGACGGTGCAAAAGCAGGGGACAGGATTAGATACATCCAATTTGTAGACTCTATGTACTTCGCTCCAGCTCAACCTTTCTTAAGAGCAAGATCTTACTTATGTAGATTTAGAGGAATCGATACTGGTACATTATCCGGAAGACAAGTAATCGAAGCAAGAGAAAGAGATATCGAAAGATTATCCAAATACCTCTTAGAAACCGAATACTTCGATACTGCAAGAACCGGTATTAGAGGTGCAGGTGTACACGGTCACTCTTTAAGATTAGACGAAAACGGTTTAATGTTTGATATGCTCAGAAGACAAGTATTCAATAAAGAAACTGGTAATGTTGAAATGGTAAAAGACCAAATTGGTAAAGAATTAGATGAACCAGTAGTCTTAGGTGAACCATTAGACGAAGAAACATTAAAACAAAAAACCACTATTTATAGAATAGATGGTGAAGCATACAGAGATGATGTAGACGCTGTTGAAGTATGTCAAAGAATTCACGTTTCTAGATCATTCGGTGCATATGATCCAAACGCAGGATGGTAATTAACATGGCTGATAAAAAATTTTTAGATGCAATGAAACAAAAATTCAGTGAAGACCCAACCGAAAAGTCCACCCAATTTTATAACATGGGCGGTTGGACTCAATCTGAAAGAAAAACTGCATTTGTAAATGAGGGTAAAGAAATCGCTGAGAAAAGAGGAATTCCAATGTACAACCCAGACATTGGTACTCCTTTAGGTCAAAGAGCTTTAATGTCTTACCAATTATCTACTACTGATACTTTTGTTGAAGGTGATGATTTACACTTCATCAACAACGCAGCTATCCAACAAGCTTGGGATGACGTTAGAAGAACTGTAATTGTAGGTTTAAACACTGCTCACAACGTTCTTGAAAAAAGATTAGGTATTGAAGTAACTCCTGAAACTATTACAAACTACTTAGAAATTGTTAACCACGCTATGCCTGGTGCAGCAGTAGTTCAAGAACACATGGTAGAAACTGACCCATTAGTCGTACAAGACTCCTATGTAAAAGTTTTCACCGGTGACGATGAATTAGCTGATGAAATTGATTCTGCATTTGTATTAGACATTAACAAAGAGTTCCCAGAAGAACAAGCTGAAGCTTTAAAAGCTGAAGTAGGTGGAGCTGTATGGCAAGCTGTTAGAATCCCTTCCATTGTAGGAAGAGTTTGTGACGGTGGTACAACTTCCAGATGGTCCGCTATGCAAATTGGTATGTCAATGATTTCCGCATACAACCAATGTGCTGGTGAAGGAGCAACTGGTGACTTCGCATACGCATCTAAACACGCAGAAGTTGTTCACATGGGTACTTACTTACCTGTAAGAAGAGCAAGAGCAGAAAACGAACTTGGTGGAGTTCCATTTGGATTCATGGCAGATATCTGTCAAGGTTCCAGAGCTTACCCTGATGACCCTGTAAGATCAACCTTAGAAGTAGTAGCTTTAGGTGCTGCTTTATACGACCAAATCTGGTTAGGTTCTTACATGTCTGGTGGTGTAGGTTTCACTCAATATGCTACCGCAGCATACACTGATAACGTATTAGATGACTTTACCTACTATGGTAAAGACTATGTCGAAGACAAATTCGGCGACTTATGTTCAGCACCTAATGACATGGACACCGTTCTTGATGTAGGTACTGAAGTTGCATTCTATGCATTAGAACAATATGAAGAATACCCAGCATTACTCGAAACTCACTTCGGTGGATCTCAAAGAGCTTCTGTTATTTCCGCAGCAGCTGGTTGTTCAACTGCATTCGCTACTGGTAATGCACAAACTGGTTTAAGCGCATGGTACTTATCCATGTACTTACACAAAGAACAACACTCCAGATTAGGATTCTACGGTTTCGATTTACAAGACCAATGTGGTGCTGCTAATGTATTCTCCATCAGAAATGATGAAGGTTTACCACTCGAAATGAGAGGACCAAACTATCCTAACTATGCAATGAACGTAGGTCACCAAGGTGAATACGCAGGTATTGCACAAGCACCTCACTCCGCTCGTGGAGACGCTTGGGCTTTCAACCCATTAGTAAAAATCGCATTTGCTGACAAAAACTTAGCTTTCGACTTCAGTCAAGTACGTGCTGAATTTGCTAAAGGTGCATTAAGAGAATTCGAACCTGCTGGTGAGAGAACTGTCATTACTCCGGCAAAATAGATAGATAAACACGTAGATAGGTGTCTTTTCACCTATCTATTATTTTATATAAATTTCTATTCTTGAATTAAAATTCCCAAAAACATTTATATTAATGATTTAAGAATATATCATATTAGTAAAATTATAAGTTTGACGCGATTTTTGTAAGGAACAAAAATCAATTATTTCACGTTTATTAAATGATCAATTTAATAAAAATATGGAGGAAAAAAATTATGGACCCTGTAACATTAGGTGTAGTTGCATTAATGGGTGCAGTTGCTACTATCGGAGGGGCTGCAGAGGACTTAGAATCTGATATCGGTTCTCAAAGTAACCCTAACTCCCAAGTTCAACTTGCTCCACAAATGGGACATTTACATCGTATGATAAACAAGGCGGCTTCTGGTGAACCAGTCGCTTATGGTGTTTGGTGTGGTGTTGCTGGTGCTATTGCATACATAGTAATGTCTTTAGGTATGTTGCCTATCGTAGCTATCGCAATGGGTGCTTGTGTCGCTGCTTTTGTTCACGCTATTTATACTGTTACATCCCACATGGGAAGGATTGTTGGACAATCTCAATTTGAACAACCATTATTTATGGATGTATTAACTCAATCTTTAGGACCTATCGTAGGTCACGGATTTATAACTAGTTTTTGTATTGTTGGAATTTCTTATTTAATGACTATTCCAATTAATGGTGCTGCATTACATGTATTCCCATTACCTCTCTTAGCAATGCTCTGGGGTATTGCTCTTGGTGCTATCGGTTCTTCAACCGGGGATGTTCACTATGGTGCAGAAAGCGAATATCAAAAATTCGAATTTGGTGGAGGAACTCCTGTAGCTATTCAAGGAGATATTGTTACTAAAGCTCCAATGGGTGCTAAAAACTCTATGGATGTTGTAAACTTCTGTGCTAAATTTGGTGGACCAATTACTGGTTTCTGTTTCGGTCTTGTTGTATTCTTTAGTTTCTGGAATACAGTTGTTTTCGGAATATATGGTGGTATTGTTGTAGGTATTATCATTGTTATCTTATTAGTTATTATGGATAACTATTTAGAAGTATTTGCAAGAAACCAATTTGGGCCATATGAGGAAGAATAAGGAGGTTTCGATTATGGATCCAATTAGTTTAATTTTATTCATCGCAATAGGCGGTATTATGATTGGTGCAGGTGTGCACTTTATTCCTGTAGGAGGAGCTCCTGCAGCTATGGCTACAGCTACTGGTGTAGGTACCGGTACTGCTATGTTAGCTGCTGGTGCAGGTTTGACAGGTCTTATTACTGCTGCAACTATGACCGGTCAACCATTCTATATAATTGGTATTGGTGGAGCAATAGGTGCTATGATTATGATGGGTATTACCATGTTCATTGCTAACTTAATCTACATATTTGGTGTAGGTGTAGTTCCTGCAGCATCCAAAGTGCCTGTTGACTGGATTACTAAACGTAATCAAGAAGCATACAAAACCCCTGGTACTGAAGGTCACGGTGTACCAGTTACTTCATTCATAAGTGGTCTTATTGGTGGACTTCTTGGTGGTTTTGGTGGTGGATTAGTATACTATGGTATCAACACTGCTATTACTGAAAGTACTTTCGTAACTGACCCTGCTATCAGTGTCGGTTTAGCAGCTATTATTGGTGTAGGTGTTTTCTTCATCAACGCGGTAATTGCTTCCTATAACATCGGAGGTACTATTGAAGGTATGCACGATCCGAAATTCAAAAGAATTGGAACTGGTGCTCTTGCATGTGCAATCGCATCTATCGTTGTAGCAATCTTTTGTATTATTTTAACTGGAGGTATCTAAATGTCTGCTGGTGGAAGTGCAGATGGTGCAGCTGCAGGTGCAGTTAGCTCAGTGCATTTATTAATTTTAGGTGTTGTTGGTGGATTACTCGGTATTTATTTAACCGGTTTCTTAGGTGATGTTCTCGGATCATTATTTGGTGGTCTTGGTGCTGTATGTGCTATCGTCTGGGGAGCAGATGCTATTCGTAGAGTAGCAAGTTACGGTTTAGGTACTGGTGTGCCATCTATCGGTTATATGTCTTTATCTGTTGGGGTTATTGCAGCTCTTGCAGGTATTAGTTTAGCTACTATTTTAAACATTGCTTTAATCGGACCTATCGCAACTTTATTAGTTGCTGTTATTATTGGTGCTATTATTGCTATTATTGCTACTAAAATTGTAGGTATGAAAATCCCTATTATGCTTCAGTGTACCATTGAAATTGCTGGTGCTGCTGCTTTATCTGTTTTAGGTTTCTCTGCTGCAATTACTGGTAGTTACGAAATGGCTGCTATTTATGAAAATGTTGTTGCAACTGGTTTTATTGCTGTATTATTTATTATGTGTACTATGGCTATCCAACACCCATTCAACGCATGTTTAGGACCTAACGAAGATCAAGTAAGAACTCTTAAATGTGCAGTATCCACTGCATTTTTAGCAATGACTGTTACTGGTCTTATGTCTATCACTACTGGTGGATTAGGTTGGTTTGTTGTATTCATCGTTGGTTTAATAGGTTGGATTATTTCATTTAGAGCATTTGTATTAGCTTCAATGAATGACGCAGCATCAACCAAATGGGCTGGATTATGGCCTAAAGTTGAAAATTAGATTTGGAGGAATAAAATATGGCTCAAATGTTACCTATGGTACAAGTCGTACCTGAAATGAATTTCGCATATGACCCTATAACTGGGGTTATCGGATCATCTTTAGGTTCAGGAGTTGTTCTCCTATCTATGGATGAAGTAAACGAACAAGTGGCAAAAGTCGAATTGGCTGCTGATGAATTAATGGCTTCTTTAGACCCTTACACAAGTCCTGTGGGATCTTACCCTGGAAGGGAAGGTTCTTTTGTCGTTGCCGGATTACTTACAAACATTGTGTATGGTTTCTTATTAGCATCATTCATTATATTTGCTGCATTACCAATCTTAACCGCAATGGGGGTTTTATAGATGGCTGATAAAAAAGCTCCTGCAGATGGCTGGCCGGTTATTAGTGGGGATTACATTGTAGGTGATCCTGAAAGTCCTGTTGCAGTAACAACATTGGCTTCTCACATTGAAGCTGACCTTTCTGGAGCAGCTATTGCAGGTCCATGTAAAACAGAAAACTTAGGAATAGAAAAAGTTGTTGCAAATATTATTTCAAATCCTAATATTCGTTTCTTAATATTAGCTGGTGCTGAAGTGCAAGGTCACATCACTGGTCAAAGTTTCCAGGCTTTATATGAAAACGGTGCTGACCCTGATAAAAAGAAAATCATCGGAGCAACCGGTGCTATTCCTTTCGTAGAAAATGTTCCACTCGAGGGTGTTGAAAGATTCCAACAACAATTAGAAATCATCGATTTAATCGACACTGAAGATATCGGAGCAATTCAATCAAAAATTAATGAATGTGTAGAAAAAGATCCAGGTGCTTTTGAAGAAGAAGCTATGATTATTTCTGTTGACGATGACGACGGGGATGAAGATGAAGGAGAAGCAATTAGAGTTGTTTCCGCTGAAACTGGTCTCATCGAAGCAAGAATCAGAGATATCAACACCAAAATTGATATGGTTGGAGCTATTCAAAGAAATATGGCTGGTAATTATGCTGGTAAAGTTCAAGGTATAATGATCGGGTTGGCTTTTACTTTAATCATTGGAGTTTTATTCTTGATGTTCTAAGGAGGATTAATTATGGTACAAATTTCAAATAAACCAAATATAGGCGGAATGAAAACTGCAGCTGATGATGCTGAATACAGTTCAAAACTCCTTGCAAGAGAAGGTAAATTATTCGCTGGTTTACTCGCAACCAGATTTAAAGGATTTGCTATCGGTACTTGCATAGCATTACTTTTAATCGTAATTATTCCTTTCATTGCAAAAGCAGCAGGATTATAGAGGTGTTATTATGAGTGAAGAAAATTCAATACCTCAAGTAATGGTTACCTCAGAGGAATTCAATAGTGTCGTTGCTAAATTAGATGATGCAGAAGAAAAAGTTGATTTCACTGTTGGGGAATACTATCAACGTTTAGGCCAGCAAACCGGTAGGGATGTTGGTATTTTATACGGTATTATACTTGGATTAATTATTTTGGTTGTAGCTATTAAATTTGGCGTAGCTGCAATGTTATCTACCTTATTATAGGAGGATTATACTTATGTTTAGATTTGATAAAGAACAACTCGTAGTTGATATTGCTGGTATGAAAATGGGGGGCCAACCAGGTGAATACCCTACAGTTTTAGCAGGAACTATTTTCTACGGTGGACACAATATTATTAGTGATGAAAAAGCTGGTATCTTTGATAAAGATGCTGCTGAAGATAGAATTAAAGTAATGGAAGAAATGTCCGATGTAACTGGAAACCCTTGTGTTGTACAAACATTCGGTGCTACTCCAGAAGCTATGGTAAAATACTTAGAATTTGTTGGTGACATCTGTGACAAACCTTTCCTTATAGATTCAACTGCGGCTGCTGCTAAAATTGCAGGTGTAGAATATGTGCAAGAAGTTGGATTAACTGAAAGAGCTGTTTACAACTCTTTAAGTATGGCAGCAGAACCTGCTGAAATTGAAGCTGTTAAAAACTCCGACATTGATGCATCTATTCTCTTAGGTTTCAACCCAATGAAACCTGGTGTAGCTGGTAAAATCGAAATTTGGGAAAATGGTGGAGATGTAATCGACCAAGGTATTCTCGAAATGGCTGATGAATGTGGAATTACTAAACCGTTCATGGATGTAGCAGTTACTCCATTAGGTCAAGGTGCAGGACCTGCTGTAAGAACTTCCTTTGCTGTTAAATCCAAATGGGGTTACCCAGTAGGATCTGGTATTCACAACGTTCCATCTGCATGGGACTGGTTAAGAGCATACAAAAAAGATCACAAAGAAGCATGGCCTGTTTGTGATATCGGTTCTAACATTGTTCAACAAATGGCTGGTGGAGACTTCGTACTTTTCGGACCAATTGAAAACTCAAGACTTGCTTTCCCTGCTTGTGGTATGGCAGACATCATGATTGCTGAAGCAGCAAAAGAAATTGGTACTGAACCTATCGAAGAACACCCTATTAACAATTTATTATAGAACTAAAAGGGTCTGATTAGATGATTAATTTCATCTAATCCATTTTTCTATTTTTTTATTATTCTAACTATTTTTGAGAACATTTTTTTTAAAAAATAAACTTTTATTCTAACTTATTTTAAAAAAATTTATATTATTATAAAAAGATATTATTACTTAATTATTATTGAGGTTATAAAATGTCTTTTTTAAGTAAAATTTTTAACAAAGGTCCTAAACCTGTTATTGCTAAGTCAAGAGAGGGTAATTTAGGCACATTAACTGCTCAGCTCGCAGGTCCTGCAAGTCCGGGCACTGTTAAAAAACCTGATACTTTTTATGTCACTGCTTCTGTTGAATTAGGTAACACTACCACTAAATGTATTGTCATGGCAACAAATTTAAATACCAGCGAATCTTATTTGCTTAATAAAACGGTTAAAATGACAAGGGATATCAGACCGCCTAAGCCTTCAGAAGAAGTATTTGGTAAAACTGTTTGGGGTATTGAACTTTCTAAAGAAGCTGTAACAGAATTAGTTAAGGATACTGTTTTAGAATCTTTAAGAAAATGTAATGTTGATAAAGATGAAGATTTGGATTTTGTTGTAAGATCAACTGGTGTTACTGCAGGTTTTGCTACTGCCGAAGAAGCAGGTCAGCTTATCATTGCTTTAGCTGATGGATGTCTTGAAGCGGATATTCCTCCTCGTAAAATGTCACCTGCAATGAGTATTTCACAGCTTCCTGAAAGACTTCAAAAGCATTCTCTTCTGGAAAATATTCTGTTTGATGGGGCTGTTGTAAGTGTAGTTCCTCCAGAAGGTAAAGAAGCTGTTGCAAATGAAATGGAAGGGGAATTGGTTACTGCAGGTATTAAATTGGGAGCTAAATGGACTGATGTGGATTATAGAAATCCTTGTGTTTCCCTTGATTTTGGTTCCACATTGGCAGGACGTATTGTTAATGATAATGAACCTTATGCTAAAACTATTGGTAATTTCTTAGGTTTGGCAGGTGTTGTTAGTGATTCAATAGCTAAGGGAACAGGTCTGATTGATAAGAAAAACGGTGCTGCCTTAGATTTATATTCAGATAAAGCTATCAAAAAAGCCAAACATAAAAAAGCTCAAGCTAATGCATTGGAAGCGCATAAATTGATTAATATTTCTAAAGTTCCTAAAGGTGTTGACAGGTTCGGAACCGTTCCATTAAATTCAGAAGCTGCAGAAAAAGCAGGTACAGTGTTAATTGGATGTGATGTTGGAGTTAATGGAGATAAGTTAGATGAGTTAACAGAATTGGGTGCGCAGTTTTATGATGAGGATGGTCTTCCAACTTTACTTTCCACTTTGGATTATGTAAGTGCCAATATTGTTTCAAGATTATTGGATGTTGCATTTGAAGAAAATGTTATTATTCCAGGTTCTGCATTGGGAATTACCGGAAGGGCAGGTATTACCGGACGCAAACCTCAACTTATTTTAGAGGCTGTTCAGGATAAATTTGAAAATGTTGTTTTTGTTGAAGACGGTCTTGCTTTAGGTTCTGCAATCATGGCTCGTTGTATGAATTCAATGGGCACTCCAAAAGTTCCTATTGGCGGTAAACAGGGTTCCAGATGCATTCTTAAAGACCGTATGAAAATGGCTGGCGGTAAATTCGCTTAAATTAATGTGGTTTGTCATGATTTATGCAATTTTGATGGCTGGAGGTAGGGGAACTAGACTTGATGTTTCCTGCGAAAAACCTCTTTTCAAATTACATGATAAACCTTTGATTAAATACGTGCTCGACAATTTAAGTGATTCTAAATTAATCGATAAAGTAGTTATTTCTGTTAGTCCAAATACTCCCAAAACTTCGGATTATTTGGAATCCTTAAATGGTGATTTTCAAATTTTAGATACGTCAGGCAAAGATTATCTCACGGATTTGTCCTATATTTTAGATTTTTTTGAAAAGAAATCCAAAAAAGACATTTTGCTTTTTATTAATGCTGATTTGCCATTCATTTCTGCTGAGACTATTGATTATGTTTTGGATTACTATTTGAATTCTGATAAAGATGCTTTATCGGTTTTAGTTCCTGTTGAAATTTTTGAAAATTTGGGTCTTGATTATTCTTATGAGTTTGACGGCAATGTTCCATCTGGTTTAAATGTGCTGAGAAGCGTTAATACAATTCAGGACGAAAATCAAATTGTTCTTTCAAAAGTAGAATTGGCGTTAAATATTAATACTCTGTTTGATGGTAAAATAGCTGAAAAATTATACAATGAATATTATATTTAAATATAATGAAATTATATATTTATATATTTGAATTTAATTTTTATCAGGTGATTTGATGGAAAATAAACAAATTCCTAGAAGAGAAGAAAAATTATGGAGTGAAATCAAAAACTATCAGGTGGCTACTAACAATGCCCGTATTCTTGGTGTTCTTGATGAATTGATTATTAATGAAAAAACTGGTAAAATCGTGGATATTGCAATCAGAGTTGAAAGTGACCGTAATATTCATGTTAAAGGAGCTAAAAGAAATGGTGATATATTGTTAGTTCCTTTCGCTAAAGTTGAAAAAGTTGGTGAATTTATTATTGTAACTGAATAATTTCAGTTATTCTTTTTTTATTTTTATTCTTATTTTTCTTTTTTCGATGTACTATTATATGTCATGTGTTAACTATTTATATATAATAAATTAAACTTATATTGTTATAAAGGAAATAATTTTGTTTACTGAAGGTGATTATATGTTACTTGAAATAGAAAATTTGGCTGTTGAAGTAGCTGGGAATAGAGTTTTAAAAGGAGTTAATCTTTCTATCCCCGAAGGCGAAACTCATGTTCTTTTAGGTCCAAATGGGGCCGGTAAAAGTACACTGTTCTTAACTATTTTAGGTTTTCCGCAATATGATGTTGTTGAAGGTTCTATTAAATTTAAAGGTCAGGACATAACCGAATTAACCACTGCTGAAAGAGTTAAATTAGGTATTGGTGTTAGTTTTCAGACTCCTCCATCTATCAGAGGGGTTTCTGTTGGAGATTTATTGAAAATTATATCTAATCAGGATGTTAAAGAGGATTTGAATCCAAGAATGAGAAAATACGCTGATCAGCTCAAGTTTAATGATAAATTTTTAAGCAGAGATGTTAATTTAGGATTTTCCGGTGGTGAAGTAAAACGTTCTGAAATTTTACAGTTGCTTGCTCAAATGCCTGACTTTACCATGTTTGATGAACCGGATTCCGGTGTGGATATTGAGAATGTGGAGTTATTGGCTTCAGAAATCGGAACTTTATTAGATAAAGATAAACCACAACGTATGAGAAAAAGAAGTGGACTTTTAATTACTCATTTAGGTTATATTTTAAATTTCGTTAGTGCAGATAAGGCGCATGTTTTAATAGATGGGATAATTTCCTGTTCTGGAAATCCTAACGAAATTCTTGAAGATATTAGAAAAAATGGTTTTAATGGATGTGTTGAATGTGCGCAATGTTTATGAAGATGCTGAAAGGGCAGTAAATAAAAAAGCAGCTCTTGGAGCAGATATCACTATTGAAAATTTCACTAATGAAACTGTTAACGCTTTAGATATGATTGACGATTTGGATGATTTGAATAATCAGACAAAAAAAGATTTATTGAAAGTTGGTGTGGACTCTGAAGAAAAAAACAGGTCAGGCTCATTTTTACAAGTCGATCAGAGCAACATTTTTACTAACAACTCAATTTCTGATTCAATTGAAGTAATGAATATGGGTGTTGCATTAGAAAAATATAACTGGTTGGAAGATTATCTTTGGAAGGTTGTTAAACCTGATGCAGATAAATACACTGCTCAAACTGCATTAAGGGAAAAAGAAGACGGTGTAACTAGCGGTTATTTTGTCAGATCACTTCCGGGCACTAAAGAAGTAATGCCTGTTCAGGCATGCATGTTTATTAGCGATGCTGATATTATGCAAACTGCCCATAATGTAATTATTGCAGAGGAAAATTCAGAACTGCATTTGATTACCGGTTGCGCTACCGGTGATGATATCTCATCAGCAATGCATGTTGGTGTTTCTGAGATGTATCTAAAACCGGGTTCTAAAATTACTTTTACAATGGTTCACAACTGGGCAGAACAGGTGGAAGTACGTCCAAGAACAGGTATTAAATTAGCCGATAATTCAACTTATATTAATAACTATATTTTAACAAGTCCTGTAAGCACTATTCAATCTTATCCTACAGCTTATTGTGATGGTAAAAATTCCCGTGCTATTTTCCAAAGTATCCAAGGAGGTAAGAAGGATTCCATTATTGATGTTGGATCTCGGGTTTTATTGAATGGTGAAGGTTCCAGAGGAGAGGTTATCTCAAGAGCTGTTGCCCAGGATGAATCCAAAATATATTCCAGAGGACATCTCTCAGGTTCAGTTCCTAATGTTAAAGGACACTTGGAATGTCACGGGTTAGTTTTATCTGATGACAGCCTGATTTATGCTGTTCCAGAATTGGAAGCAAGTTCCACTAACCTGGATTTATCTCACGAAGCGGCTGTTGGTAAAATTTCTGAAGAGGAAATTAATTATTTAACTTCCCGTGGAATTCCTGAGGAAGAAGCTGAATCCATGATTGTTAGAGGATTTTTAAACATTGATATTTCCGGTCTTCCTGACGAATTGGCCGCTCAAACTCAAGCAATGATTGATATGAGTCTTGATGGAATGTAATTCCATCTATTTTTTTTTCTTTTTTTGTTTTATCGGGTAAAATTTACTTTCCTAAAATCTCGTTTTATAGTATATAAACTTTTTGACTTTATTTTCTAAGTAACCTTTATATTAATTATAAATGTAATATATTAATCAGTACATAATGTATTGCTGAGCTAGCTCATTACGTACAGAATTTGTGTTTTTAAGGTATGCGTAAATGGTATTCCTTAAAAAAAGATTTTAAAATTTTTTAAAAAAGTTTAAAATTGATTTGGGAAGATGAAAGTTTTTCTAAATTGGAGAAATATTTATAGAGGAGGAGAAACTCTATGGCTGATGATATAAAAATTGTAATGTTTTGTTGCAACTGGTGTTCCTATGGAGGAGCAGACACAGCAGGTACTGCAAGGATGCAATACCCACCGAATATTAGAGTTATTCGTGTAATGTGTTCTGGAAGAATTGACCCACAATTTGTTTTAAAAGCATTTAAAGAAGGTGCTGACGGTGTATTTGTAGCTGGATGTCACATGGGTGACTGCCACTATGATGCTGGTAATTACAAATTAGATCGTAGAATGAGATTAATTTATAAATTAGTTGATGATATGGGAATTGGAAAAGAAAGACTTCACCACGACTGGATTTCTGCATCCGAAGGTGAAAAATTCTCAGAATCTGTTAAAATGATGGTTAACAGAATCAAAGAATTAGGTCCAGCTCCATTGAATAAACAATTAAATGCTGAAGGATAAATTGGAGGAATGAATATGGCAGATAAAGTTAAAATAGGAACTATGTGGTTTGGTGGATGTTCCGGTTGTCACTTATCCATTGCAGATTTCCACGAATCTTTAATTGATGTTATGGAATTCGCTGATTTCGAATTCTCTCCTGTGCTCATGGATACTAAGTATGATGAAGTGCCTGATTTAGACATTATCATTGTTGAAGGTGGAATCAGAAACGATGAAAACAGAGAATTATCTGAAATGTTAAATGAAAAATCTAACATGGTAATTGCTTACGGAACTTGTTCATGTTACGGTGGTATTCCAGGTCTTGGAAACTTATGGACTGTTGAAGAATTAGAAGAAGAAGCATATATTAACTCAGTATCTACTGTAAACCCTGATGGTGTTATTCCACACGAAGATGTACCACATCTCGAAAGCAGAGTAAGACCTATTGGTGAAACTATGGATATCGATTTAATGATTCCAGGTTGTCCACCTCGTTCAGATGTTGTAGCAGAAGCTGTTTTAACATTATTAAAAGGAGAAACAATTGAATTACCTTCCACTAACCTTTGTGAAGTATGTCCTAGAGAAAAACCACCTGCTGGTTTAGCTATGGATTTCATTAAAAGACAATTTGAAATTGGTGCTCCTGAACCTGATTTATGTTTAATTAGTCAAGGTTTAATCTGTATGGGTCCTGCAACAGTGTCCTTATGTGGAGCAGAATGTCCTTCTATTGGTATCCAATGTAGAGGATGTTACGGTCCTACTGCTAAAGTATTAGATCAAGGAGCAAAAATGATCAGTGCAATTGCATCTGACTACGGTGTACAAGAAGATAAAACCGTTGATCCTGAAACTGTAGCTGATCAATTAGATGATATTGTAGGTACTTTCTACACTTACACATTACCTGCAGCTTTAGTACCTATAAAAATGCAGAAAGGAGGAGAATAATATGGTTAAACTTACTATGGAGCCTGTTACTCGTATTGAAGGACACGCTAAAATTACTGTGCATCTCGATGATGCTGGTAACGTTGAAGAAACAAGATTACACGTTATGGAATTCAGAGGATTCGAAAAGTTCTTACAAGGTCGTCCTGTAGAAGAATTAGCAAGAATCGTACCAAGAATCTGTGGTATCTGTGATGTACAACACCACTTAGCAGCAGCAAAAGCAGTTGACCAAATTTTCGGTTTTGATGATTACGAAATTTTACCTGCTGCATACAGAATGAGAGAAATAATGAACTGGGGTTCATACATGCACTCCCACGCACTTCATTTCTACTTCTTAGCTGCACCGGATTTAATTATTCCTAACGGAACCAGAAAAACTAGAAATGTTTTCCAAGTTATTAAAGATATGCCTGAATTAGCTCTTCAAGCTATTAACATCAGAAGAAACGGTTTAGAAATTGTTAGAAAAATTGGTGGTCGTCCAATTCACCCAACTTCTTCCACTCCTGGTGGTATTTCTACCGAATTAGATGATGACACTCAAAAAGATTTACTCAACAGAGCAAAAGAAAATGTTGAATTAGCTCAAGCTACTTTAGATTTAGCTATTCCAGTATTTGAAGAAAACATTGACTTAATCTCATCCTTAGGTAACTTTGGTGATACCAGACACTGTGGTATTGTAAAACCTGACGGAACTTGGGATGTATATAACGGTAATGTAAGATTCAGAGACAAAGACGGAAGTGACCTTTTAGAATACAGAAATGAAGAGTACACTGACATTGTTGCTGAACACGTAAAACCTTACTCCTGGTTAAAATTCCCATACATTAAAGAATTAGGTTACCCTGAAGGTATCTACAGAGTAGCTCCATTATCCAGGATTAACGTTTGTGATCAAATGCCTAAAGAAGCACCTCTTGCTCAAGAAGCTCTTAAAGCTTTCCGTGACGCATTTGGATATGCTCAAGCACCATTATTATTCAACTATGCTAGACTCATTGAATTATTAGCATCTGCTGAATGTGCTGCTGCTGCATTAGAAGAAGATTTATCCGGTCAAAAATTCCCAGATGAATTGGAAAGAACTGAAGGTAGCGGTGTAGGTATTGTTGAAGCTCCTCGTGGTACTTTAATCCACCATTATGAATCTGATGACAATGGTTTAACCACTAAAGCTAACATTGTTGTTGCTACTATTCAAAACAACCCAGCTATGGAAATGGGTATTCATCAAGTTGCTAAAGATTACATCAAACCTGGCGTAGAAGTTGATGATAAAATCTTTAACTTAATGGAAATGGTTATCAGAGCTTACGACCCATGTTTATCTTGTGCTACTCACTCAATGGATAGTCAAATGAGATTAGCTGAAGTAGATATTGTAGACAGTGAAGGAAACCTCATTAAAAAATTCTAAGTTTAAGGGGGTTCATAAATGATTGTATTTAACGAAGATGGCTGTATCAAATGTGGGGCTTGTGAAGGTACTTGTCCTACTTCAGCTATTGAAGTAACACCTAACGCTATTGTGCATTGTGACACTTGTGGTGAAGAACCTAAATGTGCAGATGTTTGCCCTAACGGAGCATTGAAAGTAGAAGAATACGAAATTGCTGATGGCATTTCCCAAGCAAGATTAATATTTAACTCTGTATTATGTGATTCCTGTGGCAAATGTGAAGAAGTTTGCCCACAAGAAACTATTAAAGTCACTGGTGCAAAATTAAAAGAAGTTGAAGGTTTTTGTGTAATGTGTCAAAAATGTGTTGACATTTGCCCTGTTGATGTAATTGGTATTCCTGGCGTTAAAGAACCTGCTGAATATGACCTTGACCTCAAAGGTAAAGGTCCAGTTTATATCGCTGATTGTGTAGGATGTGGATCTTGTGTAGAACCTTGTCCTGTAGGCGCTATCACTCTTGATGAAATAGGAAGTCCTGTTACTGTAAGTGACGATTGTATTAAATGCGGATTATGTTCACAAACATGTCCATGGAATGCAATTTTCATTTCTGAGAAAAAACCTATCAAACGTTCAAAAGAAATTAAATCATTCACTTTTGATTCAGCTAAATGTATTGGATGTAACACTTGTGTAGAAGCATGTCCTGGTGACTTCATTGTCGCCAATAATGCTACTTTAACTGTAGCTATTCCTAGTGTATGTGCTGCATGTGGTTTGTGTGTAAAACTTTGTCCTGTTGATGCATTAGATATTGATATTGAATGGGGTGAAGGTTCACCTGTAGATGCTGAAGGTATTGGCAGAGATGTGGAAAAATGTGACTTCATTGGTGCATGTGCTAACAAATGTCCTACTGAAGCAATTCGCGTAGTTACCAAAACTGGTATGTCTTGCCCATCTTTAGTCGAAACCGATGCCGAACCATCTTTCACTAGCTGTATTAGATGTGGTGCCTGTGCTTCTGTTTGTCCTAACGACTCATTAAAAGTCGAACAATATGAAGTAATGATTGATGGCACACCTGTTGCTAGAGATAGGATTGCTTTCAACCCATCTAAATGTGATCAATGTGGTGACTGTATCGAGGCATGTCCTTACGACATGATTCATAAAACAGAAAATCCTAAATTACCTATTGCAGGATTCTGTACCTTATGTGGTCAATGTCTTGAAGCATGTCCTGAAGATGCGTTATGCTATAAATAGGTGTGATAACACGCACACCTTATTTTTTTTCTTTTTTTTAAAATTAGTTTATAATTTGTTCATTACTACTTTTCCATTGGCTATTGTCATTACTGGCTGTCCTGTATAAGTCCAACCATCAAATGGAGAATATTCTGCTTTTGTTTTAAATTCATCAATGTTAAATTGACCTTCCTGTTTTAGGTTTATTACTGTAAAATCAGCATCTTTTCCAATAGCTATTTCGCCTTTATTCTTAAGGCCGAAGATTTTGGCGATGTTTGATGAAAAGATGTGGGGCAACATGTTTAAATTAACGTTTCCTTTGTTCACTTCAGTTAAAATCAATGGAACAACTGTTTCTAAATTAGGTATTCCTGGTGATGAGTTCCAAACTCCTTTTGTTTTATCTTCAAGGGTATGAGGAGCATGGTCAGTACCAATAATCGAATTTTCATCCAAATCTTTTATCCTCACACTTTCATTTTCAGGCCTTAGAGGCGGATTGGTTTTTATAAACGTTCCATATGTGTTGTATGATGAATTGTCGAGCAGTAAATGGTGAGGTGTAAATTCCCATGATATTTCCATATTGCCTGTATTTTTTACCATTTCTAATGATCTGACTGAACTTAAATGGCAGACGTGCAGTCTTAAATTATTTTTTCTTGCAAGTTCTATTGCCTGTCTGACAGATTCATCTTCACTTTCAGATGGTCTTGCATAAGAATAGTCAATTGGCTTGTTTTCAGATTTTTCTTTTAATTTTGTGGTTTTACTTTCAACGATATCTTTCTTTTCACAATGTACAGCAACAAGGCCGTTATATTCGGTTGTTGTTCTTAGAGTTGACAAATCACTGAATATTTTTTCTAAACTTTCATCGCTTTGCAAATCCATAAATACTTTAAATGCAATCGGATGCAGTTCCATCATTTTTTCCATTTCCTCGAGGTTGTTTGTTCCGGCCTGAAGTTCAAAATTAACAAAGGATTTCTTTTTTGCAATTTCAATTTTTTCTTTAAGTGTTTTATAGGTGTTTGTTTTTGGAAGTGTATTGGGCATGTCTATTACAGTTGCAAATCCTCCATTTGCAGCACTTAAACTTCCTGTTTTAAAATCTTCCTTTTGTGTTAGTCCCGGATCTCTAAAATGAACATGAGGGTCAATAAAGCCGGGCATTATATAATTGTCTTCAATGTCAATTATTTCATCAGATTTAATGGGTGTTTTTGATATTTTGGTTATTTTACCATTTTCCACCTTAATGTGATATTCTCCAAACTTATTGACTAACCTGCAATTTTTAATTACAAAATCCATTTTCAATCACCTATTCCTATACTTTAATGTTTGTTTGTTAATATTTTTAAATCATAACTTTTTTTAATTTTAAAATTATATTTAAGATTATGTCCCAAGTTTTAGATATTCTCAAAAGAGATAAGGAATTATTTTTCAATGATTTGAATATGGATTTTGAAGTTTCGGATACTACTTCAGATATTAATTTGATAGCAGATTTTACCGAGTATAATCCTTTGCATAATGGTCATTTTCATTGCATGAAAACTGCAAAACACATGTTTCCTGATTCATTATTTGTAGCTATTGTGCCAGGATTATTTGAAAGAAGTGGTAGGGGAATTCCATATATATTGCCAAGAGAAAATAGGGCGGAAATTGCAATTTCTGTTGGGGCAGATGTTGTTGTGGAGGGTCCTCCTATGGGAATCATGGGGTCTGGCCAATATTCTTTATGTCTTTGTAAGATGTTTAAAGCATTAAACACTGATTATATTCCCCGAGGATACAAACCAAAAGAAGGGTTTGATGAAATATTGAAAAGAATAAATTTGGGTCATCATATTGCTCCAAAACCCTATAAAATTGTCGATAAGACAACAAATGAAATTGTTCTCAAAGATAAACTTGAAGAGGATAATTATGTGATAACTTCATTTGCCAATTCTTTAAGCAAAATAGGTTTTGATTATTCAAATAAATTCATTTTCGTTAAGCGAATTGAAGGGGTAAGCGGAACTTTAATTCGTGAAAGCATATTAAATGATGATTTTGATAATGTTTTAGACATGATGCCTTCAAAAACAATTGAAGTTTTAAAAAGAGAAATCAAAAATGATTCTATAATTTATGGGATTAGGGATGAGGATTCTATTTTAAACACTGCTAATGCATTTGATTTTAAAGAACTGTCTGATTTGAATCTATTTAATGATAAACTGGCTAAAAATATCCTTGACAATGGGCCGTATGATAATCTGGAAGAATTGGAAAAATTCATACTGCATGGATTTTCATCACACTTTCGTCAAAGAATATTGAGTATTCTGGAAAATTCTATTTCGAAAAAAGATATTTCCCGATATATTGATAAATACCCATCAAATATCAGAATATTGGGATATAAAAATAATGAAGTATTGGAAAAATTTATAAAAAAAGTAAATAATGAAAATATTTCATTATTTAGGGGTTAAAAGAGCATTAATAACATTTTGCGGATTTCTAAGTGCAAAGATTGCATCCATAAATGTAGGGTAACTTGAATTTAATAAAAACAAGTATATTATGTAGTATACAACAATCAAAATTACAATAACAAGTATTATTGTTAATATAATGTCCACAATGCCCATCTGTTCTTTTTCATCTTTATAATTTATATTGTGAATGTTCCTGTTCTCTTTTTTAGGCTTCCTGCCTTTTAAATTGAGGAGGCTTTTATTGCTGCTGTCATCACTTGTCATTAATTCCTGTTCTTTTAAGAGTTCAGCACGGATTCTAGCTTCCATTTCTTCAGGAGTCTCGGATTCCAGTCCTTTTGGGATGGATGTTATTTCATCATGCGGCATCTTTTCTCTAGGAGCATATTCTTTCCTGGTTAAAGATCCGTATTGGGCTTCATCTTTCGCTAGTTGCTCTCCTAATGGAACCTCATTTTCATCAAAATACAAGTCTTCAAGATATTTTTCATATTTGTCTTCCAATTCTAATCTTGCACTTGTTTTTTGCGGTTCATAGGAATGGTCAGGGTAAATGAAGTCATTATCATTTTCCATTTTTTGATATAATTCTTGTTCCGGTAATTTATTTAATTCATCTTGAGCGACAATTGGCTGGTCCATGTCATTTAAATAGGAGGATTCCAGACTGCTTGTATCAATGTTTTTTATGTTGTATGGTGAGTTGTCATTAATTCCCTCATATTCGATTGAGGAAACCTCTTCCTGATGGGAGTAAGGTATTTCGAAATCTTCTTTCTCATCTGCTGGTTGATATATTAAATCATCTGTCTGTGCATTTACTTCTTGAGGTTCTGTTACAATTGCATTTTCTTTACTGTCTTCTGTTTTGTTTTCAATATTCAATCCAATGATTTTTTCCAAACAGTCTTTACAATAGACTTTTCCCGCAATCTCTAAACCGCATTCTTTACAAACGGATTTGTTACATATGGCACAATTCCATTCACTTTCTTCTCCAGGATGATAATAACATTCCATAAATTACACTCTCATAAATGAATTATTAAATTGAACTAATCTAATAATTAATATATTTTTTTTTATTTATATAAAACTTTTTATATCATAATTATCTAACAGTCAACTTCTTTGACCAGAATTATAATAAAATTAGGATGCGTGCCTGTTAAAGTCATAGGCATTATAAAAATGGAGTATTGGCTGTTTTGTTTCTGGTTTGATGGTATTTGGTGGCATATTGATTATTTGGAAGTTTATTGTGTTTCGCCCAATATTTTTTCAACAACAATTTCAGATGCAATAAGATCATCAGCAGTTGATAAGAAACTACCTAAGGTTTTGCTATTGATTTTATAAATTATTTCATTTTCTTTTAATTCGGATTTTAAATAATTTTCATTATCTATTTCTAAGGAATCAAACACTAATTTTGCAGATTCGCTGTCTTTATAATTTAAATGTATTTTTCCTTTTATTTTCATTTTTTCACTTTATTTTTATTAATCTTTTTTTTAAAAGATTTTTTTTATATTATGGTAACATTTATTAATAACTTAATTAATATATTTAAGTATTCTATCTATCACGATATATAATTTTATATAGCTATTATGGATTTGAATATATCATAGCTATTTTTAATTAAAACATGTTTATCATGTTATGTTTTATTTCGGAGGAATTATAATGGTTCGTGCTTATACAAGAAGAGATTATATTAGAAAAACCCCAAATTCAAGAATTGTACAATATGATATGGGTAATTTAAAAGATGAATTCCCAGTATCTGTAAGTTTAGCTGTTAAAAAACCAACTCAAATTAGACACAACTCTTTGGAAGCTGCAAGGATTGCTTCTAACAGATTAATGCAAAGGGCTGCTGGTAGAATGGGTTACCACTTAAAATTAAGAGTTTACCCTCACCAAATTGTAAGGGAAAACCCGATGGCAACTGGTGCAGGTGCAGATAGGGTACAAAGTGGTATGAGAAATGCTTTTGGTAAACCTGTTAGTGTTGAAGCTATTGTTAAAAAAGATCAAAGAATTGTTACTATTGATTGTCACGCTAAAAACTTTGAACAAGCTAAAGTTGCATTAAAAAGAGCAGGTATGAAAATACCAGTTCCATGTAAAATAGTTGTTGACAAAGGCGCAGATTTAGTTAAATAGATTTTTTAACTAAATTTTTTACTTTTTTTAAAATTTTTTATAGTGTCATTTTTAATTATTAAAAATGATTGGGTGATGGTTTTTTTATTGGTTATTTTTCTTTTTGTTTTCTTTTATATCCAATTATAAATGCTAATGCTACGATTATTATTAATGCAATGGAGTGCATTAAATAGTCTTTAGTAATAGCTTTGGTTATTTTAGATATTTCATGAGCAATTGCCGAATCTCCATTTTCGCCATTTCCACTATTGTCTTGTGAAACTGGTTCATTTGAATTTTCACCTACATTGCTGCTTGCAGGATTGGTTGTTCCGTTAACTATGATTCCATTTTCTGAATTTATGTTTTCATTAGATGATTCTTGATTGGTAATTGATTTGAGACCATCTGTAATTTCTGTTATAATTTTATCAATTATATTTTGATTTTTTGTATTTTCTTGTTTTGTGGAGTTTTCAGTAGTTTTGGTTGGTGCATCATCTTTAGGCGGATTAATTGGGTTATTATTAATCTTTTTAATATTTGCACCTGTTTTTATTGTAATTTGAGGTTTGTTTATTTTGGGAATTGTAGCCACATTTTGGGTTGTTTTCCCATTGTTTGTTTTAATATGGGATGTAGTTTCATTTCCCCAAATATTGTCTTTTTCAGCTACATTTCCGCTATATGAATAAATTCCTTCTTTATATAAAATAGCATACGGATTTGTATTGTTTTTGATGACATTTCCAACAAATGAACTATCTCCATTTAGTATGTAAACTGCAGTTCCTGAACCATATTTTGCACTTACTGTGTATGGTACAGTATTGTTTGCGATAGTACTGTTTGTGATATTTATTCCATCATTTGCAACAATTCCCGCACCATTACGTGCTTTATTATTGGTAAATGTTGAATTGCGGATGTTTAATTGATAGTGTGTTTGTGAGTATTGACTGTCATCTCCAGCGGAAACCGCTCCACCCTCAAATTTTGCGGTGTTATTATTGAATATTGATGATTCAATGTTTAAATCACCTTCGGTTACTCTTACAGCACCTCCATTTCCAGCATAATTTGCAATACCCATTGAAGGACCATGGCCTGCTAAATTATTGTTAAATGTGGAGTTTTCAATATATGTGCTTCCTTGAACTCTTACAGCACCACCTTGTCTTTTTGCAGTATTGTTGTTGAAGTTACAGTTGATGATATTGGTCTGACCATAAATACTGTAGATTCCGGCACCATTGTATTCTGCTTTATTGTGGTTGAATGTTGAATTAATGATGTTGGCACCATTGTTTGAATTTATTCCTCCGCCTGTACCTCCGAAATTATGTTCAAAAGTACAATTGATAACGTCAATGTGGCCTGCAGTTTTTACAACTCCACCTTCACTAGAATCATAGTAATCATATCTAATTCCATTTATGAATGTTAAACCAATTAATGATAAGTTATTACTGGAATTTGTAGAATAAAAGAACCATCCATTATTGTTTGCATTTAATGTTACGCCACCATCGTATGATTTTATAATCATATTGTTTGTGATGGTCATATTTATATCATCATATGTTCCTGAATGAATATGGACAATTACTGGTTTTGTATTGTTGTTCCCGTAATTGATTGCTTCATTTATTGTTTTAAATGGACTGCTTTCACTTCCATTTCCAGAAGTTTCAACATTATTCTTTACATGAATTTCAGTATATTCAATATCCGATTCATCTGCTTCATTTATGTCAGATAAAACATCATTGTGGTTTGCAGTCAGTGTTTCACTCATTGAGTTTAAGTCACTTGCCGCTGTGGTAGTTGAAGTACAAACCATTACTAAAAAAATCATAGTAAATATCATAATGGATATTTTAAGGGTTTTGTTTATTTTTTCAATCCTCCTTTTGCGTGTTTGTATTAATTTTATAAAAACTATTAATACATTATTGCATTTGAAATAGTTATTATATAAAGATTATCTTTGTATTACTTAGGATAATTGCTTATTTTCTAAAAATAATGTTATTTACATTGTTTTAGTATAATTAAACGGTTGATAGTTCTTTTAATGTATTTCAAATAAGTAATAAAAAAATGAAAAAAGTGATAGAGATGGTTTGTCTCTATCTTTTGGCAGTAATTTTTACATATTTTGTAACTTTTTTGTATGTTGCACTTCCTTTGTATGTGATGCTACTTTTGTAAATTCCTTTTTTGGTTAATTTGGTAATTTTAAAGGTTGCTTCTCCTTTACTATTAGTTTTAGCAGTGTAAGTTTTACCTTTAACTTTTAAATACACTTTTACTTTTTTAAGTGCTTTTTTACCATGCTTTAAAGTTATAGAATATTTTTTAACTTTAGTTTTAACTTTGAAGACTTTATTTTTAGCATATATTGTAGGAGTTACTTTCGGTTTAACAATAGTTGCTGTTGAAGTTTTGCTAACACCTTTGTAGTTATTATCGCCTGAATATGCGATTTTTATGGTATGTTTTCCCACTGCTAATTTCGGTATTGTTACTGTAGCTTCACCATTTACAATAGTTTTAGTATATTTTTTACCGTCAACAGTCACTGTTAAAGTTCCTGTTGCTGTAGCTGGTAATTTAATGGCATAAGATGCAGTTTTGCCATATTTTGGTGCAGTTACAGTTGTTATGGTGCTTGATTTAACTTCTTGTTTTGCTACTGTAATATTGGTCTGTTTAGCTGTGGATTCGTAATTTTCATCACCGCTATATGTGATATTTGCAGTTTGTAATCCTGCAGGCAATCCAGATAACTTGATGGTTGCAGATCCATTTACTAATGATGCAGTTTTTGTTGTTTCACCAATTTTAACGGTAAATGTTCCCATTGCATTTTCAGGTAATTTGAAGGTGAATGTGAATGTTAAGTTTTTGTCATTGACAATCACTAAAGCATCATCAATATTAACTGGTTTTTTAGGAAGGATTACAGTTACTGTGGCATTGGTTATTTCAACATTATTTTTACTAATTTTTATGGTGTCCTGACCATTGTTTTCAGCATTATACCGGAAACTTCCAACACCATTTTTAATGCTGATTATTGTAGGAGTAACTGGATTTAAATTGGATGAAACTTCCGCTTCATAATCATTCAATGCAACAGTTATTCCTGTATTGTTGTTTACAAATTTAACAGTGTATGTATCTGAAGAAGATAATGTGGTATTTCCTTCAATGATTATTATTGTAATGTTTTCTGGTGCAGTGAATGTTCCTCCGTTAACTCCAATTAATTCGGTGAAGTTAATATTATTGTTTCCCCAATAGTTGTTTTCTGCAATGGATTTTCCATAGAAATACACTAATTTTCCAGAGGATGATTTAATGACATTGCTGTCAAAAATTGTATTTTTGATGGAAGAAGTTTTCACTGATTCGCTTCCTCCAGTTGCAGCAGAATAAATTGCAGCACCGTTTCCAGCTTTATTTCCTTGTATTGTGCTTTTATTTACTCTTACTCCATTTTTAGAGTAGATTGCCCCACCATTTTCAAGTGCTTCATTGTTTATGAATATGTTATTTTCAATTGGTTTTTCCATTGTTCCAATAGTATTGGAGTAAATTGCTCCTCCATGTTTAGTTGCACGGTTGCTGATAAACTGGTTTCCATTTGCTGAGGTTAATTCACTGGAATATATTGCTCCGCCGGTATTTGCTTCATTATCCTTAAATGTATTGTTTGCAAATAATGTTTTTGCATTGCCGGTGTATATTGCTCCACCTGAATCTGTAGCAGTATTTTTTTCGAATGTGTTGTTAATGAATGTAGTAGGGATTATAGTGTATATGGCACCACCGCTTCTAGCTCCAATATTTTTAATAAATTTGGAGTTTGAAATTTTTGCAGTTCCTGATTCTAAGTATAATACAGTACCTTGTGCATTGTCGTCTTTAGAATCTAACACATTGTTTTCAAAAATACTATTGTTGATGGTTATTGCTCCGTTTGTATCTCCTCTTATAAGTCCATAGCTATTATATGGTGTTTTAATATAGTTGTTAGTAACATTAACTAGATTTAAGGTTAAATTGCCTTTGTTGTGTATTAATCCATTTGCATAGATTGCACTGTATTTTGAGGATTCAATCATTGAGTTTTTATCAAAAAGGGTATTTGAAATTTTTAATTCTCCATCGTTATCAATTAATCCATAACAAGTTTGAGCGCTGGTTTCAATTGTTGAATTAATAAATTTACTGTTAGCAATGTTTAAAATTCCGTTATTGTATATTGGACTGGATAAATAGGTGGTAGCTGTGGTTAATGTTTGTTTACTTGTAAATGTGACATTGTCTAAAGTTACAATTCCATTATTTTTTAAGCTAGCTTTATCTTTAACCGGATTTCCTGTAGTTGCATAATCAGTTAAAACAATAACATCTTTTAAAGTTAAATTACCAGTTTTTGTTACGCTGAATAATTTAGCTAAATTAGTGCTGTTTATTTTAAATCCATGTCCGTTAATAATTACTTGTTTATCGATGACAATTCCATTTTCTAAACCAGAATCAATAGTTGCATCAAATGAATAATCTTTAATTAAATTAATTTCATCTGTTGATTTTCTAATAATTCTATCTAATTCTTTAAATGTTCCTTTTGCATTTGCATCTTCTTTAACAGTAACTTCAAAAGTAGCTAATTCATTTGAATTAACAGAAACTTTGATGATGTCTGTAATTTCATCTAATGTTGAAGTATAATTGAATGAAGCAGATGCTCCTTTGATGGTAATATTTTCATCAGATAATTTATTGGTTGCAGTTAAGTTAACCTTGTAATCTGGCAATTTAGAAAGGTCATTTGTATCATTTGTTTTAAATCTAACAGAATATGTTTTTGTATATTCTGGAATGATTTCTGAATCTCCTTCAATTACAAGTATGGCATGATTGTTTGGTGTTTGACTATTAATTCCATTTGTAATTAAAATTTCAAATTTAGGGTTATTATTTCCCCAGTAGTTATTATTTACATTTGTCTTGTTTGAACTGTAAATCGCAGAACCTATATTTGCACCATTTTCTTCAAAAATAGAGTTTTTAACAGATATTTCTCCAATGTTTGAGTTTGATGTTTTAACATAGATAGCTCCACCATTTTCCGCAGCATTCTTTTTATAAATATCATTTTCGCTGTTTAAAATAGAATTATGATAAATATAAATTGATCCTCCATTTGTTGCGGTGTTCTCTTCAAATATGTTATTGTTTGAGTTGATTGTAGTTGCAGTTAAATATGTGCTTATTGCAGATCCGGTTTTTGCATTATTTTTAATAAATTTGGAATTGGCAATATTTAGCTCTCCGCCTTTCATACAAATAACACCAAATGCATTTGCATTAGCATTTTCTGAGATGGTTGATATATTGTTTTCTTTAAAGTTACAGTTGTTTATTGTAACAGTTTTTCCTTGAACATAAATTAAACCGTATAATACAGATATTGCATTTCCAGTTGTGTTATGTTTTACAAAGTTCTTTTCGATTTGGGTATTTTCTATTACTAATGAATTACCTGCATCATAGATTAATCCACCATTTTGACTACTCAGGGCTTTTCCAGTTGAATAAATTCCGTTATTTCTGAATATGGTATTATTTATAGATAAACTTCCTTTATTGTATATTAATCCATAAGGGTTTAAAGTTTCAGTTGTTGAAGTGTAGTTAACAAGTGAATCCTTAAAAATACTATTGTTAATGCTCATTTTTGAATTATCATCATAGTTGAATATTGCAGAAGCAATAACTGTTCCAGTGGTCCAAATTCTTTGGCTTGTAAATATGACTCCATCAAAATTGAGTTCACCTTTATTTAAAATATTCGCATTGCTTGTTGCACTGCTGGTGACTACATTGTTGGTTATTAATGTAATATTTTTTAAAGTTAATTTTCCAGCAGTTCCAATATTGAATAATCTGGCAAGATCAGTACTGTTGATAGTGTATCCGTTACCGTTAATTGTTACTTCTTTATCGATTTGAATTCCAGTTTGTAATGCGGAATCTGTAGTTTCATCAAATGTATAATCTTTTGTTAATTCAATTTCACTGTTTTTACTGATTAATTCATTTAAATCGGTAAATGTTCCGGATTGACTCATTGTGGTTGTGATAGTATATTCATTATCTTGAATATGTATTGTATCGTTACCTGGTGTATTTGAAATGTAATTATAGTGTCCGATTCCGTTTTCAATTTTAACAATTTTGGTTCCGGTTTTATCTGACCTTATTGTAATGTTGTATGTTGGTATTGCGGTCACAATCTCATCATTCAAACTAAAAGTAATATCAAACACTTTTTCTTCACCTGCAGTTACTTCTGAAGGATTGAATGTAATGTTGATGTAGTTTGTTGGTTCAGTACCTGTAATTAAATTTTTGAAATTTGGAGTATTCGTACCCCAATAATTGCTATTTAAATTAGCTGTGCCTTTATATTCAACCATTGGTTTTGAATCGGTCATTTGCAAATTGGTATTGTCAGCAATAATTGTATTGGATACATTTAGGATACTGTCAGAAGATTCACTGTAAATTATTCCTTTTAGATAGATATTCTTGGTATTTGGGAAAATTATTGAATTATTTACAATTGTACTCCTATTAATTGTTAATGTGCCTTTTTCATTAAAAATAATTCCTTCAAAATGGTTACCTGATGCTGCCACATAACTTACATTTGTATTTTTTATGGTTATATTGTCTAATGACATATTATTTTTGTTATGTAATATTGCACAGATGTCGATTGTTTTTCCCATCTTGTCGGTTGAAGGGTTGTAAAGTTTATTATTTTCAAAAATTGTATTTTTTATAGTTATTGTGTTTGTATTGTAAATTAATCCATATATTGAAAGTTGTTTTGTGGTACTTGTTATTGCATCACTGTGGATATATGAATCTTTAAATGTACAATTTTCCACATTCATTATTCCATCATTTTCAATTGTGATGTATTTGGAACCACTTGTAAATGATGATAATATGCGTCTTTCAACAGTAAATGTTACATTATTTAATATTAATGTTCCTCCATTTTTAATCATGGGGTTTGGACTAGAATATGTGTTCACAATGGTCATGTCATTTAAGGTTAATAATCCATCAGTTCCTATATCAAACAATAGATTTCCATTTGGATTTACTGTATGTCCATGTCCGTTTATTGTTACTTCTTTATTAATCTGAATTCCGTTGTTAAAACTATCTCCTGAAGAATAAACATAATCAGCTTCTAAATTGACTTCATTATTATTATTTATTTCAGTATTTAAATCTGTAAATGTTTTTTCATTTGAAGAAAGTGTGTCTGTTGATGATTCTTTTAGATTATCATTAAGGCCAATATTGTCATTACTTGCCAACATTTCCTTTGTTGAAAGGTCGGCAGTTGCGGATATTGGTCCTATTGATATGATTAGAACAAAAAAAACCATCAGTACAATTATTGATTTTTTAAGTTTCGTATTCATTTTAATTCTCCAAAAGTATTATTTTTTTAATTAATCATATTATTTAAAATAATATGATAAAAAAAATAGTTAATACACATTTAATGTTAGTTTTATTACTTATTTAAATCTTTGTAAATTATTACTTAATTATTGCTTTATTTATTCTTTTAAGGTATTTTAAAGTGTATTTTATAAATTCAATAATTATTATGGGTATATGGTTTAATATATAACTTATATTTTATTTTAAGAGCATATACGTGTTTTTGGCGCTTATTTTGGAGGGCAGTTTGTGGTGTTTTTATTACTTTTTTTTATATGTTTTGCTGTTTTTTTAAGGAGTTTTTCTAATTATGATTAAATATTTAAACTTTAAATTTTATATTATTATATAATATTGGCTATAGGTTTTTTATTCCATATTGGTCAATGTATTAATATTTAAAGCCAAGAGGTTATATTTCATGTATGTTAAAAAATTTGAGGATTTAAACAAGTCCGATATTCCAATCGCAGGCGGAAAGGGCGCAAATTTGGGTGAATTAACTCAAGCAGGTATTCCAGTACCTCCAGGTTTTGTAGTAACTGCACAAACTTACGAAAAATTCATGGTTGAAACTGGAACTAATGATAAAGTTTTAAGTATTCTTGATGAAATTGATATTAATGATACTAAAGCTCTTCAAGCCGCATCTGAAGAGATTAAAGCTATTATTAATGAAGTTCCTATTCCAGATGATATGGTTTTAGTCATCACTGAAGCTTATAATCAGCTTTGTCAAAGATTTGGTGAAGATGATGTTGAAGTGGCCATTAGATCTTCAGCTACTGCAGAAGATTTGCCTGAAGCTTCATTTGCAGGTCAACAGGACACTTATTTATATGTTTCAGGTACTGATTCAGTATTGGAATATGTAAGAAAGTGTTGGGCATCATTATTTGAAGCAAGAGCTATATTTTACAGAGAAGAAAACGATTTTGAACATTCTAAAGTTTTAATTGCAGTGGTTGTTCAAAAAATGGCTAATGCAGATAAGGCAGGGGTAATGTTTACTGTAAATCCGTCCACTGGTGAAGAAATAGCTTTAATCGAAGGATCATGGGGTCTTGGAGAAGCTGTTGTGTCTGGTGATGTAACTCCGGATAATTATCAGGTCGATAAGAAAAATAATGAAATCATCAATGCCACTGTAAGTGATAAAAAAGTCATGTATATCAATGATGAGAATGAAACCAGTGTTAAAGTTGATGTTCCTGAAGATATGAGGAATGAAAGAGTTTTATCTGATGATGAGCTCATTGAATTAACAGAAATGGGTAAAAAAATTCAAGCACATTACGGTGAACCAATGGATACTGAATGGGCATTTGAAAAAGATGTGTTATTCTTGTTACAAGCAAGACCTATCACTACCCTGGGAGATGTAACAGAAGATGGTGCTGATTCTAATTCTGAAGCTGGTGAAGTTTTAGTAAGAGGTCTTGGCGCAAGTCCTGGTATGGCATCAGGCAATGTTAAAGTTATCTTGGATGTTGACGAACTAGATAAAATTAAAGACGGCGACATCATGGTTACCACTATGACAACTCCGGATATGGTCCCTGCTATGAAAAGAGCAAGCGGAATTGTTACTGATGAAGGGGGAGTTACTTGTCATGCATCCATTATTTCCCGTGAACTTGGAATTCCATGTGTTGTAGGTACCGGTGATGCTACATCTGTTTTAGAAGAAAATGCTGGTGTAACTGTTGACGGTAAAAAAGGATTGGTATTTGAAGGAATTTCTCAAATTAAAGAAGAAGCACCTCAAGCTGTTGCTAATGTTGAAGCAGCTCCAATTATTACTGTTACTGAAGTTAAGGCTAATGTAAGTATGCCTGAAGCAGCGGCAAAAGCAGCTGCAACCGGTGCAGATGGTGTAGGTTTACTTAGAACTGAACACTTAATGTTAACTACAGGTATTCACCCTGGCAAATTCGTTGCTGATGGAAGAGAAGATGAACTAATTGACACTATTGCAGATAATGTTAAAATTGTAGCAGATGAATTCTATCCAAAACCTGTATGGTACAGAACTTTAGACGCTCCTACTGATGAATTTATCACATTAGATGGTGGAGACAACGAACCTGAAGAGCACAATCCTATGCTTGGTTGGAGGGGAATCAGAAGAGAACTTGATCAACCTGAAATTCTCAAATGTGAATTTAGAGCTATTAAAAAATTACATGAACAGGGATATACCAACATTGGAATTATGATTCCATTATCACAAAGCCCTGAAGAACTCAAACAGGCAAAAGAACTTTGTTCTGAAGTAGGATTTGAACCTCACAAAGATGTGGACTTTGGTATGATGGTTGAAATTCCGGCAGCTGCATTAACTATTGAAGATTATATTGATGTGGGAATAGACTTTGTAAGTTTAGGAACCAATGATTTGACTCAATATACTCTTGCAGTTGACAGAAACAATGAGTATGTTGCAAAGCACTATACTGAAGAACATCCTGCAGTAATGAAATTGATTGAAAGAACAATCAGAAAATGTGCTGAAGCAGGAGTTACATGCAGTATTTGTGGTCAAGCGGGCAGTGTACCTCACATTGTTGAAAAACTTGTTGAATTCGGAATTACAAGTGTATCTTCAAATACTGATGCAATTGCAGAAGTTAGAAAAACTGTTGCCAGAGCCGAACAAAAGATTATTCTCGACGCTGCACGTAAACGTTAAGAATAATTTTCTTTTTTTCTTTTTTTTTTATTTTTATTAATAATTTTAAATCAGGTCATTTTATGGATGAAAAACCGATAGATAAAGAGGATATTTTAAAAGAGTTGGAGGAGTTTCACAAATTAGACCATGACTATTCAGACGGTAGAATTCTAGGGTCAATGTGTACTGAAGCTCATCCTTTTTCAAAAGAAGTTTACTGTAACTTTTTAGATACAAATCTGGGCGATCCGGGTCTTTTTGAAGGAACAAAAATAATTGAAGATAAAGTTATAGAATCTATAGGCGAATTCTTATCTATCAAAAAGCCATACGGACATATTGTAACTGGAGGTACTGAAGCCAATATTATGGCAATAAGGGCTGCAAGAAACCATGCAAGAAAATATAAGGGAATTGTTGATGGTGAAATTATTATTCCGTCCTCTGCTCATTTTTCTTTTAAAAAAGCTGCAGACATGTTAAATTTAAAAATTGTTGAAGCAAATCTTGATGATAATTATAAAACTGATGTGGATTCTGTAAAAAATTTAATTTCGGATAAGACTGTTGCTATTGTGGCTATTGCTGGAACTACTGAATTGGGCTTGGTAGATCCTATTGGGGAAATTTCAAAGATTGCTCTTGATAATAACATATATTTCCATGTTGATGCTGCTTTTGGAGGGTTTTCAATTCCATTTTTAAGAGAAATGGGTCATGAGTTGCCTGTTTTCGATTTTTCATTACCGGGTGTTTGTTCTATCACTGTTGATCCTCATAAAATGGGATTGGCTCCAATACCTGCCGGCGGAATTCTTTTTAGAGAAAAGGAATATTTGGATGTTATGGCTATTGATTCTCCTTATTTAACTGTTAAAACTCAGTCAACTATTGTCGGAACACGCTTGGGTGCATCTTCTGCTGCCACTTATGCAATCATGAAATATTATGGAAAAAAAGGATATTGTAATTTAATTAAAAACATAATGGAAAATACCAAATTTTTCAAAGAGAATCTGGAAAAAATAGGTTATGATGTAATTTGTGAACCTGAATTAAACATTGTCGCATTTAATCATCCTGATATGAAAACCAATGAACTTGCAGATAAACTGGAAAATTTAGGTTGGAAAGTTTCTGTTGCCAAATGCCCAGTGGCCATCAGGGTTGTATTGATGAATCATTTAAAATTAAATCATTTAAAAGAATTATTAGAAGATTTAAAAGAAATATATTAACTTTCAATCTTCTTTTATGTTTTCAACATACATTAAAGGATAATTGAGCTGTTCAACAAATTCAATTCTGATTACCGCTTCAACATTTTCTAATTTTGTATATATTCTAACATCTAACATGTCTCCGGTAAGTGAGGTATAATCAAATTCGCTCATTGATTCTTCAAGTTTGTCAAATCTGATTTTAACATCAACATCTTCAATCGCAGGTTGCAGATTTAAAGATTCTTCCATACATTTCTCTAAACTATCTTTTGTATGTTTATTGACGGGAGTTCCTACAAACTGGTGGAATAAAGCGCCCATGCTAATTGCACCTTCAAATATTGCTCTTTCCCTTGTGGTTATGTTTGAAAAATACTTTTTATCCACGTCCATTAAATCCCTCCATTTAAAAATATTATTTTTTCATAAATTAATTCTGATGGAATCGGATTGATGCAGAAGTAGAACAGTATTGCTGAGATTATTAAAACAGTAGCTAATATGTATATCCTATTTTCTTTAGGATAAAAAATACCAAATATTATTCCGATTATTAAAAATCCTAATGATATTAAAATCGCATTTGATTCTTGAGGATTGTCTTTAATAATTTTAGTATTTATGTCATTTTGGCTTGTCAAATCTCCTTCAACGATTAGTCTATTTTCTGTTGAGCCGATTGGATCACAGGTTATTAGATACAATGTATTGCTTTTATTTAATGCTCCTGAATAAGTAGCGGGAACAATAGTCGTGTTTGTAACTGTGTAATTGAATTCCCCAACGCCTGGCCATTCTAATAGCATCGTATCTCCAATTGAAAGTTCATTTAATCTTAAAAACGGCGATCCTTGAAGAGTTCTATGTCCAAATAATACAATAGGGTCTGTTGGAACACTATCTCCTGGGTCGATTAAAACGCCCTGATTTAGAGATATGTTATTAATTTTTTCATTTACTCCAATATTAGGTATTGCAATAACTGGGGAGTCCATATTTCTTTCCACTACTATTTTCGATGAAAAATAATTCACTTCTCCCATTGCATATAATCCGATTATTATTATGCAAATAATAACGATTATAGTTGAAATACTCGGTTTGTTCATAGTATCACTTTTGTCAAATCTATTATTATACTTTTCTTAATTTTGGTATGTTGAACTTATTTCGTTTATCATCCAATCTGGTGCTTTTGCTGTTGGAATGGTTAAGACAATATTTTCCATATTATTTATGACATAATTTACTTTATCTTGCGGTGTTTCAATTAAAAGCATATATTGGGCGTTTAAATCCCCCAGATTTATCTGCCTTTCATAATTTGACAATTTCACTCCATAATTTTTAAGCATTTCGAATGTTTCTTCTTCATCATAACCGTTAATGATTGATCCTTTAATCAGTTCGAGCACGTCTGATGAAAACGTTTTTGTATTTTCCTTTGGATTAGTTATATTTCCTTTAACAACAGTATTTGATTTAGAATATTCTGATTCGATTTCTCCATTATCTTCATATCTCATTATGGCTAAAACAGTACATCCGCTTATATCCGGACTGGTATTATTAGGATTATAACTTTCGTTTGTTTGATTGTTGTTTGTGTAGATATCCACAATGCTGCCAACATTAACAAGCCCTGCTCCCGCCTGAAGTCTTGAAATTAAAATAGGAACAGAAACGGTGTTTGGTTCTTCGAATCTGATTTTTGATAAAACTTCTGCATTATTTTCATTTACAATTTTTATGGCTTTTGCTGTTGGCAGAATAATGTTTTTACTTTCATTGGAGTATGTGGCCATGGTTCTGTTGTATTTGTCTTGGTTTGTATAAATGGATTTCTTATGAAATGATTGCCAGTCTTTTGTTGCCGGCGACATTATGTTTATCTGATTGATTTCTTCAGGACTTTTAGCATCATTAATTTGATTTTCCAATAAAAAGGAGTTTGGGGAGGTAGTTAACGCACCTGAATATAGTTCATGCAATTCATTGAGCTTTGCTGTTTTTGCAAGTGTTAATTCTTGTTGTGCAGGTTCATAAATTAGAAAATAGTAAGATGAGGTAATCAATGTTATCAAAATCAGTGTTGTGATTATTATACCTATTTTTTTCTTTTTTTCATCCTCAGATATTTCAACAGAATTTGGGCTTAAATAAACTCCGATTTTATGATTCAATTTTTTAAGAGGGGTTAGTTCATCATTTTTCTTATTGGGTTTAGGATAATCTTTTAAAAGCTGATTCTTTAATTCTTTTGTATCAAACCCTTTTGGATTTAATGGATCTCTTGGTTTTTTATTATTCATTATTCATACTCCTAATTTTCTGAATAAATTTAGATGGATAAGTTAATTATATTGCAATATTGCTTATTTTTTAATTAAATTAACTATTAGGTAGTATAAGCAGAATAACAGTAATATTGTTGCAGGAATATTGATATTGAATAAAATAATATCAATTGGAAGAATCAATATTAGGATTAATATGCAAGATATTGCGATTATAGGTATATTGTCGAATTTCGGATATCTGATATTGCTTATCATAATTAATGAAACTATGGCGCTTAATAAAAGTGCAATATATGGGTTAAACAATCCGCTTAAGTAAAATGATCCGATAATTAAGGACATTCCGGGAATTGGAAATCCAATAAAATCCTGAGTATCGATTTTACCTGCAATTACATTATATCTTGTTAATCTTAAAATTCCGCAAATAACAATCAATAAGCTAACAAGGATTACTATTAGTTGAAAAATGCCTGGGGTGGTGTTAATACATGTGTAAATAAATATTGCTGGTGCAACTCCAAATGAAACAATATCGGACAATGAATCAATATTTTTCCCAAAACCTAATTCATCTTGCCTATTTATTTTGCGCGCTACCCAACCATCTGTTGAGTCGAATATGATTGCAATTATCATAAGAATTGCAGCTATATCAAAATTCTGATTTATTGAACAGATAATAGATAAAAATCCTGATGCCATGTTCAATAAGGATATGATATCTGATATTGCAACGAAACTTTTCATTTTTGTGTTTTCAATTTTCATATTCAAACTCTAGTATTACTTTTTATATTATTTCTTATTAATGTTATCTTTTATTTCGTATTGCTTTTAGATATATTTGTATTTAATGGTTAATAACTGTTATTTTTATCTAATTCAATTAATATGATTGGGTTTTAATTTTTCAATCATGTTGTTATAATTGTTTTTATTTTTAAATATGGGTCTGCTTTAATGCAGCTTTAAAATATTTTTTTTACCCTATATTTTTAAAATAAATTATTTT